>DASWDS010000278.1:0-25797 GCA_036395165.1 Anaeromyxobacteraceae bacterium
CGAGGTGGACGCCATCGAAGTTGCCGATGGCGACGGCGCAGCCGCGCAGCGCGTCCTTCGAGCCGGAGACGGAGCGGAAGACCTGCATGGACGAGAGGGTGAATAAGCCGCCAGGCGCGCGCGGTCAAACCGCAGCCGGGCGCTCCGGCGCGGGGTGGGCCGTCACAGGTAGCGCTTCGAGAACCCGCGCGGTAGGAGCGCGCCGAGCGTCGTCTCCACCGCCGCGCCGCGCGCGCCGGCGAGGACGACGGGCAGCTCGGGCCCGGCGAACTCGGCGAGCGTCTGCAGGCACATGCCGCATGGTGGCGTCGGCGGCGACGTGCCGCTCGCGATCGCCACGGCGTCGAGGCGGCGCGCGCCCGAGAGGACGGCGGCGGTCACCGCCGCGCGCTCGGCGCACAGCGTGAGACCGTAGCTCGCGTTCTCGACGTTCGCGCCGGTGAAGATCCGTCCCCGGGCGCGCACTGCGGCGCCGACCTGGAATCGCGAGTACGGCGCGTAGGCGCGTCGCCGTGCGCCGCGCGCCGCCCGCAGGAGCCCCGGCGCGGCGCTCTTGCTCATCGCGCGGCGCCCTTCAGGACGTCGTCCAGGAAGCGCGCGATGGCGAGCTCCGCCTCGAGCGGCAGGTCCTGGAAGCGGACGTGCGCGCCGAAGGCGCCGCCCTCGCGGGAGACGCGCAGGATCTCGCCGGCGGCCCGGATCTCGGCCCGCTCGCCGGGCAGCAGGAAGCGGAGCTCCACCCGCGTGCCGAAGGGTGGGTGGCCGTCCGTGAAGTAGACGCCCCCCAGCGACAGGTTGCCCTTGCGCTCGTCGAAGGATCCCCCCAGCGCGGCGTCGCGCACCATGAGCCGGATGGGGATGCGCAGGCTGTCGCGCCGATCGGCCTCGCTCGCCGGCCCGGGGCCGCCCTTCGTGTCGCGATCGACCATGATCCGCCTCCGCTGTGCAGGGTAGCGCCCTGGACGGGCGCGTTCAAACGACGGTGTCGACGAGGAACGCCGCGATGAGGCTCGACAGGCGCTCCCCCTCCCGCGACGCCACCGCCGCCACCTCGCCGTGGCTGAGCGGCTTTCCCGCGAGTCCCGCGGCGCGGTTCGCGACGAGCGAGATGCCGACCACCGGCACGCCCATGTGGCGCGCCGCGATGACCTCCGGGACCGTGGACATGCCGACCAGATCCGCGCCCATCGTCCGGAGCATCCGGATCTCCGCCGGCGTCTCGTAGCTCGGTCCCGCGACGCAGGCGTAGACGCCGCGCCGCAGCGGGATGCCGAGCCGCGCCGCCGTCGCCTCGAGGCGCGCCCCCAGCGCCCGGTCGTAGGCGTGCGTCATGTCCGGGAAGCGGGGGCCCAGGCGATCGTCGTTCGGCCCCCGGAGCGGGTTCTGTCCGGAGAGGTTCAGGTGGTCCTCGATCCGCACCAGGTCCCCGGGCGCGAGCTCCGGGTTCACGCCGCCCGACGCGTTCGTCACCACGAGGACGCGCGCGCCGAGCAGGCACAGGACGCGCGCGCCAAAGGCGACGTCCTCGGCGCTCCAGCCTTCGTACCCGTGCACGCGCCCCTGGAGCGCGGCGACGGTGAGCGGGCCCGACGGTCCGGGGAGGTCGCCCACCACGAGGCGGCCCGGGTGGCCGGCGACGCGGGCGAGCGGGAACTCCGGGATCTGCTCGTACGGGATGACGGTCGCGTCGGCGAGGCGCGACGCGAACGCGCCCAGCCCCGACCCCAGCACGATGCCCGCGCGCGGCGGCGCGTCGGTGCGACCGCGGATCCAGGCGAGCGCGTACGAGAGGCGGGCGTGGAGATCGGCGCGGCTCATCGGTCTTCGATCCTCGCGAGGATGAGCGGCTCGGGCGGCAGCTCCTGGTGGCCGATCTGATAGGCGCGCAGCACCCGGTCTGCGACCGCCTGCGGGGACTCCGGACCGTGATCCCCGAAGTGGACCGTGCAGAGCGGCTGGCCGGCCTCGACGCGGTCGCCCACCTTCTGGTGGACGACGAGCCCCACCCCGTGATCCACCGGGTCCTCGAGGCGGGCGCGGCCGGCTCCGAGGGCGACGGCGGCGAGCCCGATCGCCTCCGCGTCGATGGCCTGCACCGTGCCGCGCCCGGGCGCGAGCACGTCGAGCGTCCCCTTCCCCGACGGCAGGAGCGACAGATCGGCGAGCGCGTCCGGATCGCCCCCCTGCGCCTCGACGATCTGGCAGAGCTTGAGGAAGGCGCGCCCGTCGCCGACGACCTCCCGGACCTGCGCGCGGGCGGAATCCAGGTCGGCGGCACGCCTGGCGAGCAGCACCATCTCGGCCGCGAGCTCGAGCGTGACCTCCCGCAGGTCGCGCGGGCCGTCGCCGTGCAGGAGCTCCACGGCCTCCTTCACCTCGAGCGCATTGCCGACCGCGCGCCCGAGCGGCTGGTCCATCCCGGTGAGGAGCGCCACGACGCGCTTCCCCATGCGCCGGCCGATGCCGGCCAGGGCACGCGCGAGCTGCTCGGCGTCCTCGATCCGCTTCATGAAGGCGCCGGAGCCCACCTTGACGTCGAGGACGAGCCCGTCGATCCCCTCCGCGAGCTTCTTCGACATGATCGAGGAGGCGATGAGCGGGATCGACTCCACCGTCGCCGTCACGTCGCGGAGCGCGTAGAGGCGGCGGTCCGCCGGCGCGAGGCGGTCGGTCTGCCCGATGAGGCAGGCGCCCGTCTCCGCCAGGACCTCGCGGAAGCGCTCGACCGGGAGCCGCACCTGGAAGCCCGGGATGGCCTCGAGCTTGTCGAGCGTCCCGCCGGTGTGGCCGAGGCCGCGCCCCGAGATCATCGGCACGACGACCCCACACGCCGCGGCGATGGGCGCGAGCGCGATCGACACCTTGTCGCCGACGCCGCCGGTGGAGTGCTTGTCCACCTTCACGCCGGGCAGGTCCGAGAGATCGAGCACGTCGCCGGAGCGGAGCATGGCCTCGGTGAGCGCGCCCGTCTCCGCGTCGCTCATCCCGCGGAAGAAGACGGCCATGCAGAAGGCCGCCATCTGGTAATCCGCGACCTCGCCCCGCATGTACCCGCCGACGAGCGCGCGGATCTCGTCCGCCGGGAGCGGTCGCCCGTCGCGCTTCGCCTTGATGATCTCGTATGGGCGCAAGGGAGATGCCTACCGCTCCATCTTGCTCCATCGGTTGTGGCCGGACATGGGGGGCGCTCCTCGGCTCGCGTGCGTCGGAGGTAGCACGCGCGTTCCTCGCGGTTCAAGGAATTCGAAGGCGGGCGTCGCCCGGCGCGCGGAGGCCCTCCCGGGTGCTCACCACAGGATGGACTCGACCAGCTCGTCCACCATGTCGCCGAGCGAGTCGATGCCGTGGGACTTCGAGAGGTGCCCGTCCGCGCCCGTCTGCTCCGCGATGGCCGCCAGCTCCTCGTCGGGGCGGGCGCTGAAGAGCACGATCGGGATCTTCTCCGTGTGGAAGTCCTGCTTCAGGACGCGGACGATCTCCTTGCCCGAGACGTCCGGCATCACGAGGTCCGTGAGCACGACCTGCGGCCTGAACCGGTCGAGCTGCTCCTGGAACTCGAGCAGGTTCGTGGCGAGCGCGACGGTGTACCCGCGCGCCTCGAGCGCCGCCTTCTCGAGCTTCAGCGTGATCGCGGAGTCGTCGAGGAGCAGGATGCGCTTCTTCCGTTCCATTCGGCCTCCCTTCCGGCGTCAGACTCGTGTTTCGCTCTTACGCGCGACCGCGGCTGGGGGGTCTGGGGGGAGCGGCCCGCTCCCCCCAGGTTGAGGGCTTGCGAAGCGAAGCGAAGCAAGCCCGGAAATCCCTCTGACTCGCCTCTGAAGCGCTTGCCGAGCACGAAAAACGGCGAAAAGCGAGTCAGAGCGCCGCCAGGGCGTACTGCGCCGCGCGCGCGAACGCGCCGCCGTCGTCCGGCAGGTCCGGATAGTACCCGATGAAGGTGAGCCGCTTGCCGGCCGGCTGCCGCACGGTCGCGTCCATCGCGTTCTTGTAGCAGAGGCGGGCGCGAGCGGGATCGCGCTGCGCCTCGCGGCAGCGCCCGAGGAAGTAGTGGCCGATGGCGAGGTCGGGATCGAGGAAGAGGGCGCGCGAGATCTCCTGCGCGGCACCGTCCACCTCGCGCTCGCCGAGGAGGTGGACCCCGTAGAAGAGGTGCGCCTCGGCGCTGAGGGGCTCCTGCGCGAGGGCCGAGCGGTAACACGCGGCGGCGCGCTCCGGCGCCTTGAGGATGCCGTGCAGATAGCCGAGCGTGAGCGTCGCGCCGAGGTCGTCGCTCCGCTCCTCGAGGTGCGCCTCGAGGCGCTCACGGGCGACGTCGAAGCGGCCTGCCTCGAGGAGCTGCGCGGCGGCGTCGAGCACCTCCTGCGCCGAGAAGCGCGGCCGCCGCGCCGCGCCGGGCGGGGCGGTCGCCGCGTGCGCCGGCGCGGCGTGGGTCACGCGCGCGGGCGCGTAGCGGAGCGTCACGGCGGCGCCAGGGCGCGGCGGCGCCGCGAGCGCCGGCGCGGGACGCCCCTCGGGCCGGCGGTAGAGGAACGCGCCCGCCACCTCGATCAGCTCGAACCCCTCGAAGAGGCGGAAGAGCGACTCGGAGTAGCCGAGGAACAGCCACCCGCCCGGCGCGAGCGCGGAGAGGAAGCGCGACAGCACGGCCTGGGCGGTCGGTGTGTCGAAGTAGATGAGGACGTTGCGGCAGAAGATGACGTCCCACTCGCCCGCCGCCGGCCGCGGATAGCTCGCGGACACGAGGTTGTGCGGGACGACGCCGCCGCAGAGCGCGCGCAGCGCGCCGTTCACGCGGTGACCGTCCGGCGTCTCGTCGAAGTACCGCTCGACGAGGTGGGGCGGCACCTCGCGCATGCGGCGCGACGCGAAGGTCGCGCGGGCGGCGCGCGACACGGCCTCCGGGTTGAGGTCGCTCGCGAGGAGCTCGAGCTCGCCTTGCCCCGCGCCCGCCTCCGCCGCCGTCATCGCGATGGACCAGGGCTCCTCGCCGGTGGCGCACCCTGCGGACCAGACCGACACCGGCCGGCGCGAGGCGCGGCCGCGCGCGAGCAGGCCCGGAAGGAGCGCGCCGAGCGCCTCGAACTGCTTCTCGTCCCGGAAGAAGCTCGTCTTGCCCACGGTGACGAGCGGGAGGAGGCGCCGCAGCTCCTCCTCGCCGCCGTCGGACCGGAGGACGTCGAGGTAGGCGCCGGGCGCGCCGGGAGGGCGATCGGCGGCCTCGAAGCGCGCGGCCACCGCGAGGCGCAGCGCGGGGAACCCCTCGGCGCGGATGCGAAGCCCGACGCGCTCGCGCAGCAGCGCGGCGAGCTCGGCGAGCTGCTCCGCCGGCAGCTCGATCATCGCACCTGCTCCAGGAGGACGCGCGGGATCTCGTCGAGCGCCAGCACGCGGTCGACCGCGCCCAGCTCGATGGCGGCGCGCGCCATCCCGAAGACGGCGCTCGTCGGCTCGTCCTGCGCCAGCGTGAGCCCCCCGGCGTCGCGCAGCTCCCTCAGGCCGCCCGCGCCGTCGCGGCCCATCCCGGTCAGGATGACGCCGCAGGCGCGCGCCCCGTAGACCCGCGCCGCCGACGAGAAGAGCGGCGTCACGGAGGGCTTGAAGGCGTCGACGGCCGGCGCGTCGGACAGGCGCACGCGGCCCTCCTCCACGACGAGGTGCTTGCCGGAGGGCGCGATGAGCACGCGCCCGGGCCGGAGCGGGTCGCGGTCGGCGGCGGTCGTGATCGAGAGGCGCGACTCCTGCGCGAGCCAGGTCGCGAGCCCCTCGGTGAACCCGTCGGCGATGTGCTGCACCACCGCGATCGGCGCGGGGAAGTCGGACGGCAGCGCGTGCAGCAGGGCGGCCAGCGCGCGCGGTCCGCCCAGCGACGCGCCCACCACGACGAGCTCGCGCCGCGGGCCCGCCCTGGCCCGCGCCTGGACCGCCCCGCTCCGGATCCCCCGCGGGTGCCGGATGACGCGCACGCCCGCGAGCAGCCTGAGACGTGAGCGCAGGAGCTGCCCGTAGCGCTCGAGGTCGGCGCGCGGCCCCGGCTTCTCGAGGATGTCGAGCGCCCCCAGGGAGAGCGCGCGAAAGCCCACCGTCTCCTCGCGTTTCGCGGTGAGGACGAGGATGGGCGTCGGCGTCTCGGCCATGACGCGCGCGATGCCGGAGAAGCCGTCCGCGTCCGGCATCTCGAGGTCCATCGTGATGACGTCCGGGCGGAGCGCCTGAGCGTGCGCGGCGGCGTCGTTGCCGTCGCGGGCGGTGGCGACCACCTCGAACCCGGGGTCCGAGGCGATGATGCACGTGAGCGCCTCGCGAAACATCTCGGAGTCGTCCGCCACCAGCACGCGCACGGGGCGGTTCGCCGTCACCGCCCCACCCCGCACAGCCGCTCCATCGTGCCGGCCAGCAGGTCCGCGTCGAGCTCGCCCTTCACGATGTACGCGTCTGCGCCCGCGTCCACGCCGCGGCGCCGCTCCTCGGGCGCGGCGAGGGAGGACAGGATCACGATGGGGAGCTTGCCGAGGCGCGTGGAGGCCTTCACGCGACGGGTGAGGTCGATGCCGTCCAGCACGGGCATCTGCACGTCCGTCAGGAGCAGGTGGTACTGGCCGGTCTGGAGCCGCGTCCAGCCCTCCTCGCCGTCGGAGGCCTCCTCCACCTCGTGCCCCAGCGAGCGCAGGATAGCGGCCTCCGTCTCGCGCGCGATCGCGCTGTCGTCGACGAGCAGGATGCGCAGCCGCTTTCGGTCCCGCGGAGGCGCGACCGCGGGCGCCTGCAGCCGCCGGGCAGCCGCCACGAGGTCGGGCGTGGAGAGGAGCAGCGCGACGCGGCCGTCCTCCAGCGCGGCGGCGCCCGAGACGAAGCGCATGCCCTTCAGGAACGCGCCGCAGCTCTTCACCGCCACCTCCCGCTCGCCGTGGAGCCCGTCCACGATGACGGCGGCCGCGTCCGCGCCGTGCGACAGGAAGGCAGCCGCCGGGCGCCGCACGCGCGGCCCGCCGTTGAGCGACATGAGCGGGCCGAGCGCGAGCACGGGCACGAGCCGGCCGCGGTGGCGCACCGCGCGGATCCCGGCCACCTCGGTGACCGCGGCGGGGTCGATGCGCCCGACGCTCTCCACGTCGGCGGCGGGGATGCCGTAGATGTCGTCGTCGATGCGGACGAGCAGGACCTTCATGAGCGACAGCGACTGCGGCATCCGCAGCGTGAAGCGCGACCCCTTCCCCCGGGACGACTCGACCACCACCGAGCCGCCCAGCTCCGTCACCTTGCGGCGTACGACGTCGAGCCCGACGCCGCGCCCCGACACCTCACCCACCTCCTCGCGGGTGCTGAAGCCGGGCAGGAAGACGAGGTCGATGGCCGCGCGCTCGGAGAGGCCTGCGAGCTGCGCCTCGGTGGCGACGCCCTTCTCGAGCGCCCTCCTCCGCACGCGGTCCGCGTCGATGCCGCGCCCGTCGTCCTCCACGCTCAGGGCGAGGAGGTCGCCCCCGGTGCGGGCGGAGATGACGATGCGGCCGGCGCGCGGCTTGCCCGCCGCCTCGCGCTCGCCCGGCATCTCGAGCCCGTGGTCCACCGCATTGCGCAGGAGGTGGACCATGGGATCGTTGAGCGAGAGCAGGATCGACTTGTCGACGCCGGTCTCGCCGCCCTGGACGACGCACTCCACGTCCTTGCCCTGCTCGCGCGCCAGGTCGCGCGCGGCGCGAGGGAAGCCGGCCAGGATGCCCGCGAGCGGGATGAGGCGCGCCGACCCGACGCGCTCCGCCATCAGCTCGAACTGTCCGTGGACGCCGCTCACCGCGTCGCCATGGCTGCGCAGGTAGCGGAACGTGTCGGAGCGCAGCAGGTGGACGTCGGCCTCGATCTGGTCCGCGAGCTTCGCCGCCCCGGAGGAGCGCATCCGCTCGGCGACGCCGCCGACGCGATCGGCGAGGCGGTTCCAGCGGGCCATGAGCCCACCCAGCTCCCTCGCGCGTCCCTTCGCCTTCGCCCCCTCGACGAGGAGGTCGCCGGCGAGCGCGGCGATCTCGTCGAGGCGGTCCACGTCCACACGGATCGAGCCGCTCGGGCCTCGCAGCTCGAGGTGGGCGGGGCCGGGGCGGGGCGAGGTCGGCGCCTTCGCCTCCCTCCCCCCGCTTGCCTTCCGGGGGGACGAATCGCTCGGGTTCTCGGTCGCGATGAGCTCCCGAAGGCGCTCCGCCAGCTCGCTCGCGGCGCCGCCCTCCGCGGGCGCGTCGAGCAGCGGCGGGATCGCGTCGCACGCGTCGAGCAGCGCCTCGAGCCGCGCCCCGGGCGTGCCGGGGGGCAGCGCCTTCAGGAGATCCTCGGCCGCGTGCACCACCTGCGAGAGCCCGATGAAGCCCATCATGCGGGCCTCGCCCTTCAAGGTGTGCAGCTCGCGCGCGATCTCCTGCAGCGCCTCGCCGCCGCCGCCGCGCTCGAGCGCGAGCAGGCCCGTCGAGATCTTCTCGACGCGGTCGGCGGTGACCTCCCGGAACTTGCCCAGGAGCTGCTGCCGGATGTCTTCCTGGGCGGACACGAGGTCGCGGAATCCGCTAATCCACCTTGAAGCGCTTGACGACCTCGGCGAGGCGCTCGGCGAGCTTCGAGAGCTCGGCGGCCGCGCTCGTCGCCTGCCGGGAGCCCGTCTGCGCCTGCCGCGTCACCTCCTCGATCTCGGACATCGACTGCACCACCTGCTCGGTGGCCGTGCGCTGCTGCTGCGTCGCGAGGTGGATGACGCGCGAGGCGTCGCTCGTCTCCTGAATGCCGTTCAGGATGCCGGTGACGTTCAGCATGGCGGCGCCGCCCAGCTTCTCGCCCTCGGTCGCCATGCGCTTGTTGCCGTCCGACGCCTCCTTGGCGGCGTGCGTGGCCTCGCGGATCTCGGTGATGAGGTTCTTGATCTCCTTCGTGCTCTCCATGACGTTCTCGGCGAGCCGGCGCATCTCGGCCGCGACGATGGAGAACCCGCGGCCGGCGTCGCCCGCCTTGGCGCCCTCGAGCGCGGCGTTCAGCGCGAGCAGGTCCGAGCGGTCGGCGATCTCGTCGATGACCTCCACCACGGTGCCGATCCGCTCGACGCGCCGCGACAGCTTCGAGATCGCGTCGTCCACCTCGGTGGCGTTGTGGCGGACCTTCTCCATCGACTCCATGAACGCCTTGATCGAGCCCTCGCCCTGCCGCGTCGAGGTGAGCGCCTGCTCGGCGATCCCCGCCACCATCTGCGCGTTCTCGGCGATCTGGTGGGAGGCGCCCTTCAGCTCCTCCATGGTGGCGGTCGTCTCGTGGATGGCGCTCGCCTGCTGGCTCGTCGAGCGCTCGTTCTGCGTCGCGGCGTGCAGCACCTCCGACGAGCTCGTCGAGAGCTGGAGCGCCGCCTCGCGCATCTCGCGGACGAAGCGCTTCAGCGTCTCGAGGATCTGCGCGATCCCCGCGACGAGCGGCGTGAGCGACGCGTCCGAGACGGCGATGCGCATCTCGCCGGTGAGGTCGCCGTGCACGACGAGCTTCACGAGCGCGTCGATGGCCTCGTTCACGCCCTCGCTGATGGCGTCCGAGCGCCGCGCCTGCTCGGCCGCGTCCTGCCGGGCGCGCGCGATCGCGGCGTTCACGGCCACGGTGAGCTCGCGCGCGGCGGCGGTCCCCTCGACCTTCAAGGGCGGCACGTCGTAGCGGCCCTTCGCGACGGCGCGCAGCGCGTCGAGCACGGCGCTCGGCCCGGCGCGCCTCCCGGCGCGTCCGGCCGGTCGCGCCCGCTTCGCCTTCGGGTTCACGTCTCGTGGCTCACGCATGGCGCACCTCTCCGGAAGACGGCGCGGCGGCGCTGTCGCGCTGCTCGCGGACGAGGGTGGGAAGATCGATGAGCGGGGTGGGCGCGCCGTCGAGCAGGGCGACCCCGCGCACGGCGCCCGAGCCGAGGCAGAGCGCGGCCACCGCGGGCAGCGGATGGAGGTCGCGGGCGGGCGGCTCGCGAACGCCCAGCACGGCGTCGATCACGAGCACCTTCTCGCCGTCGCCGTCGCGGACGACGAGCCCGCGGCCCTGGACCAGCGGCCGCCCCAGGCAGCTCTGCGACACCAGCGCCTCGCCGTGGCGCTCGCCGCCGCCCGCGATCCGCACGACGTCACGCACGTCCGCCGCGAACACGCGCGAGCCCACCTGGAAGAGGAGGAGCTGCACGCCGGCGCCACCGCCGGGCGCGCGCTCCCCCGCGCCGGCGCTGGGCGAGGGCGCCGTCACGCCGGCACGCTCCGGGATCGCGCGGCGTCGACGAGCCGCGGGAGGTCGAGGATGGCGAGCTCCCCGCGCGCATCGCGCGTGACGGCGGAGAGGAACTCGGCCGGGCCCGCGCCCGCGCCTGCGTCGGCCGGAGGCGCCTCGAGCGCCTCGCGGCGGACGGCGAGGAGGCCCTCGATCTGCTCGGCCAGGACCGCCACCTTCCAGGGCCCCGACCGCACGATGGCGGCGCGCGTCGCGGCGCGGATGGCGACCGGCTTGTGGCCGAGGAGCTGGTTCACGTCGAGGACAGGGAGCACCTCTCCACGGTAGGTGAATACACCGGGAAGGAACCCCGGCGCCGAGGGGAGGCGCGTGAGCGGTCCGAGCCGGACCACCTCCATGACGAGCCCCGCCTCGAAGGCGTAGCGCCCGCCGAGGATGCGCAGGCAGAAGAACCAGGAAGCGCCAGGCGCGGGGTCGTGCGCCTCGCGAAGCTCGGACATGGCGCGGATTATCGCCGCGCCTGCCCCCGGTGGGAAGGAGGGCGACTCGATGGTATCGTCGCGCCTCCTCGTCCCGCGATCCCACCGTGAAGATCCTCATCTGCTGCGAGAGCGAGATCGTGCGTCGCATGCTCCAGCTCGCGCTGGAAGCGGCGGGTCACGAGGTGTCGGGTGCGGCGGAAGCGCACCTGCTCGCACCCGGCGCGGCGAAGGCGGGCGCGTTGCTCGTCGAGCCGGCGCGCGCCCGCCACGGCATCGCGCTCCTGCGCGACCGCGGCTTCGCCGGCCGCGCGCTGCTCGCGTCCGACGCGGCGCAGGAGGAGCTCGCGGGCCAGCTGGAGGAGCTCGGCGCGGACGGTGCCCTCGCCCTCTCGCCACCCGAGGACCTCGCGCGGCGCTTCGCCGTCGCCCTGGGCGGCCGCCGGCGCGTCCTCATCGTGGACGACAGCGAGATCGCGGCGCGGCTCCTCGAGGCGGAGCTGGAGCGGGCCGGCTTCGAGATCCTCTACGCACCGGACGTCGAGACGGCGACGAGCCTCATCCTGAAGCGCGCCACCCGCCCCGACCTCATGCTCCTCGACATCAACATGCCGAAGGTGAGCGGGCCGCAGTTCTGCCGCTTCCTCAAGAAGAACGATCGCTTCCGGTCGATCAAGGTCGTCTTCTGCTCGGGCGAGAACCGCGAGAAGGTGGAGGCGCTGGCGGCGGAGTGCGGGGCGGACGGGTTCATCTTGAAGGACGAGTTCCTGGGAAGGTGGATCGTGGAGAACACGTAGCGCCGCCGCGACCCCGGCCCATTCACCACGGCCGCTTCGGGCACTCCTCGGGCGGCGTGCTCCGGTTGCACACCCCCGGCGTGCTCGTGCCCGGGCAGGCCCAGCTCGAGGACGCGTCCGGCCCCGCCGGATGGATGCGCTCGAGCGATCCCTGCGTGCAGCGCTCCACCCCCTCCACGATCCCCGCCGTCGAGACCACCTCCCCGAGCGCGTCCTCGAGCGCGAGCGCGACCGGCCGATCGTTCGCGAGGCCGCCGTCGAGCGAGGTCGCGCCGCAGCGGTAGAGCGGGGTCCCTTCCGGGAGCGGATAGCGGCCGTCGTACGCGCCACCGACGACGAGCGCGTGCGCGCCCGGCGGGATGGGTCCGCCCGAGAGCGGCGCGAGCTTGCAGCGGGTGTACGCGCCCGACGTGCCGCGCTTCGCGAGCGCGAAGCCGGTCAGGTCGGCGTCGCCGGTGCCGAGGTTCGCCACCTCGACGTACTCACCGCCTGCCTCGGGCGCGTCGGCGTCCGCGAGCACCTCCGTCACCACCGGCGCCGGCCGCGGCGGCAGGGCTCCGATCTCCATCCACTCACCCGGCGCGCCGCGGTGGCCGGCCAGATCCTCCGTCGCGAGCCGGACGAGGACGCGCGCGCCTGGACAGAGCCCGCGCACCTCGATGGCCGCTGGACAGGACGTCGCCGCCGGCGCACAGGGATCCCAGCCCGGACAGGGGAGCACCTCGCCTTCGAGAGCGGCGGTGGCGGGCGCCTCCGGCGCGATCCCGCAGGCCGGCTCGCCGGGGCGGGACGAGACCTCTCCGGCGAGCCGCCCCATCCCGGAGAGGACGCCCTCGATCTCGACCGAGAGCTCCCGGGCGGTGGCGCGGACGCCCGGGGCGAGCGGCGGCGCGGCGTCGGCGGTGCACGCGCTCACCGCGAGCGGCGCGAGCGGCGCCGAGGCGTTGCCGGCCAGGTCGTGGACGCCCGTGACGTCCACCGCGAGCTCGCCCGCCGCGAGCGGCGAGGCGAGGTCGAGGCCGAGCACCTCCTGCGCGACCGCGATCGCGTGCGACGGCGGCGCCCCGGGGCCGAGCGCGAGGGCACCCTCCACGGGCTCGTCGTAGGCGACGCGCAGCGAGGCGACGTTCGCGGGCGCCGGACCATGCGGCGGCGTCCGCCAGCGCGGGCTCGGCGGCGCGCGGTCGACGGCGGGGCCGGTCTCGAAGAGGAGCGCGAAGGTGCGCGGGCGCCCCTCCGGATCGAGCACCGGCCGGCCGTCCGCGGAGCGCGCCCGCCGCGAGAGGACCGCGGCCCAGGCGCCGTCCGGGTCGAGCGCCGCCGTGGGCCGCAGCACGACGCGGGTGCGAGCGGCGTCGAGCACCGCGCGGGCGGGCACCACCGGCGCGTCCGCGCCGAGGCCCTGGTCCATCTCCGCCTGCAGGACCACCTCGCGCAGGTCCTCCCGCCGGCAGAGCGCGAAGAACCGGCCGTCCTCCAGCCCGCGCGCGTCGACGGGCGCGCTGAAGGCGATCTCCACCGTGACGTCGTCGGGCGCCACCGCGCCGTGCGGCTCCGCCGACACGACGTGCGGCAGCGGGCCGGGGAGCGGGGCGGCGCAGGCGAGCGCGATCGCCGCGAGCGAGGCCGCCCTCACGGCGCGCCCTCGCCGTAGAGCCCGGTGAGCGCGTCCAGCTCGGCGGTGACGCCGTCGAGGTCGATCTCGAGCTCGGCGCGCGCCCGCGCCGTCGTGGGCGGGCTCGCCAGGAGCGCCACGCGTAGCCGGAGCCGCTCGTAGTAGAGCTTCGTCGCGCGCTCGGCCGCGACACGGCGCCTCGCCTCCGCGCGCTGCGCGGCAGCAGCCACCTCGAGCTCGTGACGACCGAAGACGAGGCCGCCGAGGTCGAAGTCGAGCCGCAGCGAGACGGCGTCGGCGGGCGTCGAGCGCACGTAGTCGACCTCCGAGCCTGAGGCGACGCCGAGCACGCGGTACGACCGCTCGTCGTGACGGTACTCCGCGACGAGCTTCGGCGCGAGCGCGGCGAGGCGAGCGCGCCTCCGCCAGCTCTCGGCCTCCTCGCGCGCAGGCGCCGCGCGAGCCTCCGCCGCGCGCTGCACCGCCTCGATGCGAGGCTCGCGCGCGAGCGCGATGCCGAGGAGCCGCGCCGCCTCCACCCGCGCCTCCGGCTCGTCCGCGCGCGCCGGCGCGGTGGGCCGCTGAGGGACGTTGGCTGGCGCCGCGAGGGCCGCCGCCAGCAGCACCTTGGGAATGAGCATGGCGCACGCCAGAGCAGGAGCCCTGCCACGCGCAAGCGCCCGCAACCGCTGGGATCGCCCTCGACCGACGGTCTTCGCGGCGGACGGAGCGTCCGCGGGGAGGACGCGCCTCGGCGCGAAGCCTGCTCGAGCTCCGCGTCAGTCCTCGACCTCGTCGAGCCACGCCATCTGGATCGCCTCGAGCGCCTTCTCGCTCGACCGCGCGGGGTCGTCCTCGAACCCGGGCAGCTCCGTCACCCAGCGGTGCAGGTCGGTGAAGCGCACCGCCAGCGGAGCCACCCCGGGGTGCGCGTCGGCGAGCGCGATGCCGATGTCACGGGCGTCGGACCACTTCATGGGATTCACCTTGTCCTCCGACCCTCTCCCCGTCCCTCTCCCTTCCAGGGAGAGGGGGACGAAACCCGGCGGCGGCGCCTGCGGCGCCTGCGCTCGCTGGCGCGAGCGGCCGCCGGCTTCGCCGTCGATCGAAGTCGGGGGCTCCGCCCCCGACGCCCCCGAAACGGAATCCTGACGCGTCCCTACGATGCGACCCGGTTCCCCGGGATCCTCACCACCACGTCCCGCTCCCCCACGTGCGCCTGGCAGCCGAGGCGCGAGCGCGGCGACAGCCCTTCGGCCTCGCCCAGCTTGTCGTCCTCGCGATCCTCGATGTCCGAGAGGCTCCCGAGCCCCTCCTCGATCCACACGTGGCACGTCGTGCAGGCGCAGACGCCGCCGCAGTTGTGGGGCAGGTCCACCCCGGCCGCCTCCGCCGCAGCCAGGATGGACGCGCCGCGGCCCACCTCGATGGTGCGCCCCTCCGGCTGGAACGTGACGCGCGGCACCTACTCGTCCTCCGGCGGCCGCGCCAGGCCCGAGAACTCCTCGACGCGGTGCCCCGCCATCGCGCGCGCGATGTGCTTGTTCATCCGGCGCTCGGCGAACTCCTTCGACGCCGAGTCCGTCGACTCGATCCAGGCCTTGATGGCGAGGTAGTCGTCCGTCTCCATCGCGGCGCGGAGCCCCTCGATGCGCTTCTCGATGGCGGCCCGCTCGCCGGGCGAGAGCAGCTCGCCGTCCACCTCGAACGCGCTCTCGAGAGACTGCGCGATGCGCTCGCCCTCGATGCGCCACTCCACGAGGAAGCGCTCCGCCACGTCCTGTCCAGCGTGCTCGATGCTCTCGACGAGCATCCGCTCGACCTCCTCCTCGGAGAGCCCGTAGGTCGCCTTCACCTGGATCTTCTGCTCGAGCCCCGTCTGGACCTCCTTCGCCGACACCGCCAGGATCCCGTCCGCGTCCACCGCGTACGTGATCTCGACGCGCGCCAGGCCGGCCGGCATGGGCGGGATCCCCTTCAGCGTGAAGCGCGCCAGCGAGCGGCAGTCGCGCGCCAGCTCGCGCTCGCCCTGGACGACGTGCACGACCATGCCGGTCTGCCCGTCGGCGTAGGTCGTGAACTGCTGCGTCGCGCTCGCGGGGATGGTGGAGTTGCGCAGGATGATCTTCTCGACGACGCCGCCCATCATCTCGACGCCGAGCGAGAGCGGGATGACGTCGAGGAGGAGGACGTCGTCGCGGCCGCCCTTGTCGAGGGCGTCCGCCTGCACCGCGGCGCCGAGGGCGACCACCGTGTCGGGGTCGAGGTCGGTGAGCGGCTCCTGACCGAAGAGCGCCTTCACGTGCCGGCGGACGAGTGGCGTGCGGGTCGCGCCGCCGACGAGCACCACGCCGTCCACCCTCCTGCCCTCGAGCCCGGCGTCGCGCAGCGCCTGCCGGCACGCGCCGGTGGTGCGCTCGACGACGGGCAGGATGAGCGCCTCCAGCTCGGCGCGCGAGAGCTTCGCGTGCAGCGCCGCGCCGCCGGGCAGGTCCACGTCGGCGTCGACCGACTCCTGGTCGGTGAGCGCCTCGCGGACCTTCTGCGCCGCGGCGGTCGCGCCGCGCAGCACCGCCGGCGAGCGCTCCAGGGCGGCGTCCGAGCGCCCCTGCGCGGCGTCCAAGCGCCCCTGCGCGGCGTCCAAGAGGAGCTTCTCGGCGACGGCCCTGTCGAAGTCGTCGCCGCCGAGGTGCGTGTCGCCGCCCGTGGCGAGCACCTCGAACACGCCGTCGGTGAGCTTCAGGATCGACACGTCGAAGGTGCCGCCGCCGAGGTCGTACACGGCGAAGGTTCCCTGCGAGCGCTTGTCGAGGCCGTACGCGAGCGCGGCAGCGGTCGGCTCGTTCACGAGCCGCAGCACCTCGAGCCCGGCGAGCCGGCCCGCGTCCTTCGTGGCCTGGCGCTGCGCGTCGTCGAAGTAGGCGGGGACGGTGATGACGCAGCCGCCGACCGGTCCGCCCAGGTGCTCCGCCGCGCGCTTCTTCAGGGCGCGGAGGATCTCGGCCGAGACCTCCACCGGCGTGACGGTGCGCTTGCCGTGGTTGACGGCGAGCTTCACCACCGAGCCCGTCTCGTCGAAGTGGTAGATGCCGCGGTCCTCGGCGCGGATGTCGCCGGGCCCCCGGCCCATGAAGCGCTTCACCGAGAGCACGGTGTCGACCGGCCGCTCCGGCGCGCTCCGCTTCGCGGCGGCGCCCACGTCGATGCGGCCGTCCATCCCGTAGTGCACGGCGCTGGGCAGGAGCGAGCGCCCCTCGTCCACGATCGCGACCCGCGGACGGTTGCGGTCGTCGACGTACGCGACGAGGGAGTTGGTGGTGCCGAGGTCGATGCCGATCGCGCGGGCCATGGAGATCCTCTAGGAGTGCGCGGGGAGTGGCGCGTCCGCCTCGACGACGACGTTCTCGAAGTAGCGCGCCCGGGCCAGGGCGCGGGCGATGGCGAGGAGCGCGTCCGGCTCGGGCTCGGGGGCGCCGAAGAGGCGGGCCACCTCCTCGTCGAGCGCCGCGAGCCGGTCGCGCGCGCCCAGGACGAGGAGCGAGAGCGCGCGCTGGTCGTTCCGCTCGCGCGCGAGCGCCAGGCCCTCGCGGAGCTCGAGCTGCTCCTCCAGGAACTCGGGGTCATGGAGGGTGCGCGCGTCGGCGAGCGGATCGTGGCCGAGGAGCTTCATGAGGTAGCCGGCGCGGCGCCGCGGGTCGCGGAGGGTACGGTAGGCGTCGTTGAGCCGCGTCGTCCGCTCGAGCGAGAAGCGGCGCTCGCGCGGCGAGGCGCGAGCGAAGCGGTCGGGGTGGAAGAGGCGCGATCGGTCGCGGAAGCGGCGCTCGAGGTCGCCCAGGTCCACGCCGTACCGGCGCGGCAGGCCGACGGCCGCGAACAGGTCGGCGCCGGACGGCTCCGGCTGCACGACGCGGCACGAGCGGCAGAACGGGTCCTCCGGCGCGGTGGCCGCGTGGCAGCTCCAGCAGGTCACGGATCCCGTGCGCTAGACGGTGAACGACTCGCCGCAGCCGCAGGCGCTCTTCACGTTGGGGTTCTTGAAGACGAAGCCGCTCTGCATGAGGGACGACTGCCAGTCGAGCGTCGTGCCCTGGAGGAAGACGGCGCTCTTCGGGTCGACGAAGACGCGCGCGCCGCCCGCGTCCACCACCTCGTCGTGCTTGCCCGGCGAGGCCGCCCAGTCGAGGAAGTACGAGAGCCCGGAGCAGCCGCCGCCCTTCACGCCGACGCGCAGGCCGCCCTCGGGCGTGCCCTTCTGCGCGAGCAGGACGCGGATCTGCCGCGCGGCGGGTTCGCTGATCGTGATCGCCGCCATGCCTAGATCCCCGCCTTGAGGACGCCCTTCGAGACGAGCTCCGCCCGGTCGCCCTTCACCGTGTCCGCCTTCACCGACGGCGCCTGGCCGCGCTTCTTCTGGTAGTCCGCGATGGCCGCCTTGATGGCGTCCTCGGCCAGGACCGAGCAGTGGATCTTGACGGGCGGGAGGTTCAGCTCCTGCGCCACGTCGGTGTTCTTGATGGCGAGCGCCTCCTCCACCGTCCGGCCCTTCACCCACTCGGTGACGAGCGACGACGACGCGATGGCGGAGCCGCACCCGAAGGTCTTGAACTTGGCGTCCTCGATCACGCCCTGCTCGTTCACCTTGATCTGCAGCTTCATCACGTCGCCGCACGCGGGCGCGCCGACGAGGCCCGTGCCGACGTCGGGGTCGGCCTTGTCGAGCGAGCCGACGTTGCGGGGGTTCTCGTAGTGATCGATGACCTTCTTCGAATACGACATGCCTGTCCTCGCGTTGACGACGGTGCTCAGTGCGGGTTCGTCCACTCCACCTCGGCGAGGTCGACGCCCTCCTTCACCATCTCGTAGAGCGGCGACATGTCGCGGAGCTTCTTCACCTTCGTCGCGAAGAGCTCGACGACGTAGTCGACCTCCTCCTCGGTGCTGAACCGGCCCAGCCCGAAGCGGATCGAGCTGTGGGCGAGCTCGTCCCCGATGCCCATCGCCTTCAGCACGTAGGAGGGCTCGAGCGAGGCGGAGGTGCAGGCGGACCCGGACGAGACGGCGACGTCCTTCACCGCCATCATGAGCGCCTCGCCCTCGACGTAGGCGAAGCTCACGTTGAGGTTGCCGGGGAGGCGGTGCTCGAGGCTGCCGTTCACGGTGAGGAGGTCGAGGCGCGCCTCGAGGCCGCGGCGCAGCCGGTCGCGCAGCGCGCCGACGCACGCGGCCTCCTCCGCCATCTCGAGGCGCCCCAGCTCGCACGCCTTCCCGAGCCCCACGATCCCCGGCACGTTCAGCGTGCCGGAGCGGTAGCCGCGCTCGTGACCGCCGCCGTCCATCTCGGCGATGAGGCGGACGCGCGGCTTGCGCCGGACGTAGAGCGCGCCGACGCCCTTCGGCCCGTACATCTTGTGGGCGGAGATGGAGGCGAGGTCGACATTGAGCTTCTCGACGTCGAAGGGGAGCTTGCCCACGCTCTGGACGGCGTCGCAGTGGAACGCGACGCCCTTCTGGCGGGTGATCCGGCCGATCTCCTCGACGGGATGGACGACGCCCACCTCGTTGTTGGCGTGCATGATGGAGACGAGGATCGTGTCCGGCCGCAGCGCCCTCTCGACGTCGGCGGGATCGACGCGGCCGTCCTTCCCGACGGGGAGGTACGTGACCTCGAACCCCTCGCGCTCCAGCCGGTGCATCGAGTCGAGCACCGCCTTGTGCTCCGTCTTGCAGGTGACGAGGTGACGCCCCTTGTCCTTGTAGAAGTGGGCGGCGCCCTTCACCGCGAGGTTGTTCGACTCGGTCGCGCCGCTCGTGAAGACGATCTCCTTCGCGGAGGCGCCGATGAGCTTTCCCACCTCCGCCCGGGCCCCCTCGACCGCCTCCTCGGCGCGCCACCCGAAGACGTGGCTCTTCGAGGCGGCGTTCCCGAGCTCCTCCCGGAAATACGGGAGCATGGCTTCGAGCACGCGCGGGTCGACGGGGGTCGTGGCGTGATAATCCATGTAGATGGGAATCTTCATCGCGCTGACGATCCTCTAACCCGACGTGGAGGCAGACGGTCCACGATACATGGACGCCGGGGGTCGAGTATAGACGTTCGGAATACCCGGTCAAGCATGACCTGCGATGGCAACAGAGCGCGGTGACAGGGGTTTTCGATTAAGTAAGAGATCCGGAACGATGCGCAGAGCGACCCTCATCCTCGTCGCCGCGGCGACCTTCGCCTTCGTCCTCGTCCTGCCAGGGCTCGCGACGACGGGCGGAACGGGCGCCGCGAGCGACCTCGGGCTCGGCAGGCAGCTGGCCGCGGGCTCGCTCGCCGCGTTCGCGATCGCCTTCGCGGGCGGCGTCCTGACGAGCCTGACACCGTGCGTGTACCCGCTCATCCCCATCACGGTCTCGATCTTCGGCGCGAAGCAGTCGGGGTCGCGCGCGCACGCGATGGCGCTCTCCGGCCTGTACGTGCTCGGCATCGCGGTCACCTACTCCGCCCTGGGCGCGTCGGCGGCGCTCACCGGGAAGGCCTTCGGGACGGTGATGCAGAACCCGTGGGTGCTCGGCGGCGTGGCGGCCCTCTTCCTCGCCATGGCGGCCTCGATGTTCGGCGCGTTCGAGCTCCAGCTCCCCTCCTCGCTCCAGGCGCGGCTCTCGGCCGTGGGCGGCACCGGCTACGCGGGCGCGCTCGCGATGGGGCTCGTGGCGGGCCTCATCGCGGCACCTTGCACGGGGCCGGTGCTGGCGGCTGCGCTCGCCTTCGTCGCCACGAAGGGCTCGGTCGTGTACGGCGTCGCGATCATGTTCGCGTACGCGCTCGGGATCGGGCTCCTCTTCTTCGTGCTGGGCGCGTTCTCGATCTCGCTCCCGAAGAGCGGGCCGTGGATGGACACGGTGAAGAGCGTCTTCGGCATCGCGCTCCTCGCGATGGCGCTCGTGTACCTGAGGGACCTCTTCCCGCCCGTGAAGGCGCTCTTCTCGGCGACGCGCGGTGCGGCCGTGGCGGCCGCGGCGGCGGCAGCGGCGGGCATCCTGCTCGGCGCGCTCTCGGGCGGCTTCGAGGGGCCGCCCGGGCGCACGATCGCGAAGGGCGCCGGCGTCGCGCTCGTCGCCCTCGGCATCTTCTACGCGGTGGGCGTCGGGAACGCGCGCTCGACGTCGGACGCGGAGCGCGGCATCGCGTGGCTCGTCAACGACGAGGCGGCGGGCCTCGCGCGGGCGCGGGCCGAGGGAAAGCCGGTCATCATCGACTTCTGGGGCGACTGGTGCGCGGCCTGCAAGGAGCTCGACCACATCGCCTGGAGCGACCCGCGCGTCCGCGACGAGGCGAGGCGGTTCGTCACGATCAAGATCGACAACTCGTCCGACAAGATGGCCGACCCGCGCGTCAGCGAGGCGGTCGACAAGGTCTTCGAGAAGTACGGCATCCTCGGCCAGCCCACGGTCCTGTTCATCGACGCGCGCGGCCGCGAGCTGCCGGTGCGCGTCACCTCCGCCGTGAGCGCCGAGGAGATGCTGAAGTGGCTGCGCGCCGTGGACAAGGCGTGCACGCCGCCCGTGGTGGCGTGCGTCGCACGCTGGTGAATCGCTCGATGCGAGGCGGAGTGACGATGCGTCCTGCCATTGCGACCCTCCTCGCCGGCGCCGCCCTCTGGGCTGCCCCGGCGCTGCCGCAGGACCGGCCCGTCTCGCCCGCCCCCGCCGCGGCCGAGCGCCCGGCGCCCGCGTTCACCGCCGAGGCGATCAAGGCGGCGGTGAGCAACCACATCCAGACGAAGCTCGACCAGGGCGGCGGGGTCTACCGGCTCGTGGACACGAGGACCGGCGAGGAGCTGGACCTCGAGTTCGTGGACATCGCCCTGGTGGGCGTCGCCGACATGTCGCGCGTGCACAACCCGGGCGAGGCCGCAGGGGGCGCGTACTTCGCGTGCGCCAACTTCCGCCGCGCGGGCGCCTCGAAGGACGGCCCGAGGGAGAAGCTGTACGACATCGACCTGTCGCTCGCGCCGCGGAACGGCGCCCTCGAGATCACCGAGGTCTTCGTCCACAAGGAGCCTCGCCTCGTGGACGGCAAGTGGGTGCGGGTGCCGCGCCCCACGAAGAGGTGATCGGCGGGGGGCCCGGCGGTCACCTTCAGAACAGTCGGTACGTGAGGAGCGCCGAGAGGTCCACCGTGGCGCGCGGCGAGTCGTTCGCGAAGGGGGCGCCCGACCGCGACCACAGCACGCCCCCACCCGCGCGCGCCCCCACGAGCAGGTCGCCGTAGAGCGGCGTCTCGAAGGCGACGGTCCCGCGCAGCCCGACGGCGTAGCCGCCCCCCCGCGCGAAGGTGAGCGTGATGGGCACATCGCCGCCGAGCGAGAAGATGCCGCGCGGCGCCCGCGTCGAGAGCGCGAGCCCTGGCGCGAGCTGCACGCCCGTGTCGCCGCGGTTGGTGGCGATGCCCCATGTGGCGCCGAAGTCGCCGTAGAGCCCGGCCCGCGCGCGCGCCGCGACGCTCACCGGCCCGGAGCGCCAGAGGAGCGAGCGGTAGAGGCCGCCCGCGAAGAGCTCCCCCGTCACCCAGTCGATCTCGAGCTGGGCGCCATAGTCGACGCCGTCCGCGAGGCCCTGCGCGTACGACGCCGAGAAGGTGGAGAACCCGGCGGAGAAGGCCGCCTCCGAGCCGCCCACCCCGAGCGTCTCGCCGCCGTACATCGACGGGAACCGCGGCGCCTCCGAGATGGACGGCCCGTCGACGGGCGCGGCGGAGAGGGCGAGGGCGAGGAGGGCGGCGAGCATGGGCGCGGATTGTAGATCCAGGCGGGGAGGATGAGCGGACTTCTCGACCGCGACCGCGACCGCGACCCCCGACCCCCGACCGCGATCCACCGTGCCGCCGAGGCATCCTTGACACCCTCCCCCCGCCCTCATAAAAGGAGGCGCCCTCGCCCAGGTGGCGGAATTGGTAGACGCACCAGATTCAGGGTCTGGCGGTCGCAAGGCCGTGGAGGTTCGAGTCCTCTCCTGGGCACCAAGCGACGAAATGCCGTGGCGAACGGGCGATCCGGGTGACTCGGGTCGCCCGCTTCGTCTCGGTCCACCGTCCCCAGGCGGCGGCCTTGTCGCGCCGCGCCCCGCCCCTCCTGCCCGTCCAGGGCACGCCCGCACGCACGGATCAAGCTGCTGCGCGGCGCCTGGTCACCCGCCGATGACCGATTCGACGGCGCGGAGCACGTCGTCCAGGGCCGCCGGCTTCGCGAGGTGCCGGTCGAAGCCGGCCGCGCGTGCGCGCGCCCGATCGTCCGGCCCCGCGTACCCGGTCAGCGCGACGAGCGGCAGGTCGCGCAGGGCGGGGTCCGCACGGATCGTGCGCGCCACGTCATACCCGTCGACATCGCCGGGCAGTCCGATGTCGCAGATGACGAGGTCGGGCCTGAGCCGGCGGACCGCGTCGAGCCCCGCCGTGCCGTCGCCCGCGACGGTGACGCTCATCCCCTCGAGCTGCAGCGCGTCCCGGAGCGTCTCCGCCGCGTCGACGTTGTCCTCGATGACGACGACCTGCGCGACGCGTGGCGCAGCGGCGGCGCGCGTTGGCGGTGCCGGCGAGAGCGCCCCGGCGCGGGGGAGCCGGACCGCCACCTCGGCCCCCGCGCCGCGGCCCGCGCTCGACGCCGTCACCGTTCCGCCGTGCAGCTCGACGAGACCCTTCACCACGGCGAGGCCGAGCCCGAGACCGCCGCGCGTCCGCGCGAGGCTCCGGTCCGCCTGCGAGAACGGCTCGAACATCCGCAGGAGGACGTCCGGGTCGATGCCCTCGCCCGTGTCGCAGACGCGGAGGAGGGCCGGGCCCGCCGGCTCCTCCTCGAGACGCACCGTGACGGTCCCTCCGCGTGGCGTGAACTTCATCGAGTTCGAGAGCAGGTTGCCGAGGACCTGCGCGAGCCGCGTCGGATCGCCATCGACCGGCACGGGGGCGGGCGGGAGCTGCAGGTTCATGTGGATGCCCGCGGCGTCGTACCCGCCGCGGTGATCCTCGACGGTGTCGCGCACGAGTTGCGCGAGATCGAGCGGCGCGCGATGGAGCTGGATCCGGCCGCGCGTGATCCGCGTGACCTCGAGGAGGTCCTCCACGAGCCGCGAGAGGTGCTCGAGTTGCCGCCCGATGACGTCGCGCGCACGCGCCGCGCGCGCGGGGTCTTCCGCGCTCTTCGCGAGGAGATGGAGCGCGTTCCGGATGGGCGCGAGCGGATTTCGCAGCTCGTGGGACAGGACCCCCAGGAACTCGTCCTTGCGCCGGTCCGCCTCGGCGAGCTTCTCGGCGATCGCGCGGTAGCGCTCCTCGCTCTCCTGGCGTGCGCGCTGCGCGGCCTTCTCCGCGGTGAGGTCGATGACGAACGCCGCGAGGCCGTCCTGCTGGCTCGAGAGGCCGACGAGGATCGGGACCCGCGTCCCGTCCCGCCGGACGTGCTCGCCCTCGAAGCGCGAGCCGAGCGCGGGGTTCAGCCATTCGGGGAGCGCGCTCCGCTCGAGGCGGAACCGCTCGGCCTCGACCTCCTCGCGCGAGCGGCCTGTGATCCTGAGATATTCGTCGTTCGCGAGCTGCACGGTCCCGTCGCCCGCGATGAAGAGGATCCCGATGGGAGCGTCCCGTGCGAACCGCCGGAACCGGGTCGCCTCGGCCTCGAGCGCGCTCATCCGGAGCTGATCGGCGAGACTCGCGCGAGGCGAGGCGGTCATGCGCGTGCTCGGCAGCTGGGGGACCATCGCCGGATCGCCTCGGACAGCCTAGTTTAGCGCGAGGGGTGGAATAATGCTCGATGTGCCTGCTCGGGGGGAGCGTATTATCCATCTCGAGCATGCTGCGTCATCTCCTCGAGGTGGACGAGGTCGCGGAACGGATCCGCCGCGGGGAGCCCCTGCTGCTCGCCGGCGACGAGAGCCGGCTGAAGCTGCTGCCGCGCGGCGACTGGATCGCGGGGACGATCCCCTACTTCATGAGCGACGAAGGCGGCGTCGCGGATCGACGGCGGATCTTCGCGGAGAGGCTCCCGGAGGGGTTCGAGCACGTCGCGATCCGGCGCTACGACGAGGACGGGATCGCGCGGGTCTACGCCGACCTGCCCGCGAACGCCATGGGCGTCATCATCGCGCCGTACGGCAGCCGCGTGCACCTCGCGTTCGCGCTGCACGCGTCCCAGTACGAGAAGTTCGCGACCGCGCCGCTCTTCGGGTGGATCTCGGGCGTCCACCTGTCCGAGCTCGGCAGCGCGGTGCCGAAGGTGCTCGACGGCTCCACGGGCGAGGCGCTGGACCGCCATGCCGTGGTGATGCAGGTGGCCGTGCCTCCCCGCAAGCGCGTGGAGCTCGCGATCCTGAACATCTTCGAGAAGGGGGAGGGGCCCACCATCGTCTTCCCGTCGACCGGCTTCACCGCCGCGACCGCGGAAGTGGACGGGCAGCGCCGGAACTTCGTCGAGTACCTCCGGGAGAACGGGCTCGACACGCGCCTCCCGCTCGTCGCCGACTACCACGGCGCGAGGATCAACGTGAGCTTCCAGAACGTCGACACCGCCCAGCGCGAGGTGCGGTTCTTCGCCCCCGTCTTCGCGGGCATCCCGTACCACCACGCCCGGCCCGTCCCCGACTACGTGGGCGCGTTCGAGTCCGCGCTCCCGACCGGGCTCGCCGACCACATCGCGTTCTCGTGCAACTGCGTCCTCAACTACGTCCACTCGTCGCTCGAGGGCAGGAAGACGGGGGAGATCGTCGGCCCGATCACGTTCGGCGAGATCGCCTACCAGCTCCTGAACCAGACGATGGTGTACGTCACGGTGCACGACGCCGGCTGAGCGAGCCTCGCTCATCCTCGTAGAAGTGCGCCCCCCGGCGCGGCGGCCGTTGACTTTCGCGGCCGATTGCATATTCATGCACTCCCATGCATAGCCTTCCGACCGCCGTCGTGGGCGCCTCCGGCTACGCCGGCCTCGAGCTCACGCGCCTCCTCGCGCGCCACCCCCGCCTCCGGCCCATCGCGCTCCTCTCCGATCGCTGGGCAGGCGACTCGGCCGGCGACCGGCTGGCGCTCCCCGCTCCCTGCGCCACGCTTCGATATCGGGCGCTCGGAGAGGCCGCCGAGGTGGACGCGGAGATCGCGTTCCTCGCGACACCGGCCGAGGTGTCGCTCCAGCTCGCGCCGAGGCTCCTCGCCCGCGGCGTGCGGGTGGTGGACCTCTCGGGCGCGTTCCGGCTGGCGGACGCGTCGCTCTACCCGCCCTGGTACGGCTTCGAGCACGCCGCCGCGCCGCTCCTCGCCGAGGCCCGCTACGGGCTCCCCGAGCTGGCGCGCGCGCAGCTCGCCGGCGCCCGGCTCGTCACGAACCCGGGCTGCTACGCGACGGCGACCGCCATGGCGATCGCCCCGCTCGTGCGCTCGGGCCTCGTCTCGCCGGACGGGATCGCGGTCGCCGCCATGAGCGGCGTGTCGGGCGCGGGCCGCAAGGCGAGCGAGGACTACAGCTTCTGCGAGGTGGACGAGGACCTGCGCGCCTACCGCGTCGGCAAGCACCAGCACGTCCCGGAGATCGAGCAGACCGTGGCGCGCTTCGCGGGGACGTGCGGCGCCATCTCGTTCACGCCCCACCTCGCCCCCATCCGGCGCGGCATCCTCGCCACGTGCACGCTGCGGCTCGCGCCCGGGGCGGCCGCGGGAGAGCTCGCG
>DASWDS010000279.1:0-2013 GCA_036395165.1 Anaeromyxobacteraceae bacterium
CGCCGGCGCGGCGCCCGTGCTCGGGAAGCTGACGGGCGCGCTCGACCTCGACGGCGCGGGCGTCGAGTGGGCGAGCCTGCGGAAGGCGCTCACCGGCAAGGGCGCGCTCGCGCTGAAGGAGGGTGCGCTCACCACGACCGACGTCGGGGGCGAGGTGCTGGGGGCGGTGGCGAAGGGGCTCCAGGCCGCCGGCAAGGGCGCCGTCGCGGGCAAGGTGGGGGGCGCGGCCGGCAAGACCGAGCTGCGCGACCTCGCGGCCCAGTTCACGGTGAAGGACGGCGCGATGGCGCTCGCGAAGCCGCTCTCGTTCACGGCGCCCTTCGGCGTCGCCAGCCTCGGGGGCAAGATCGGCCTCGGCGGCGAGCTCGCGCTGCAAGGGACCGCGACGGTGTCGAAGGAGGCGCTGCAGCGGATCGCGGGCGGGGCGGGCGCGGCGCTCCCCTCCGCGCTGCAGGTGCCGCTCGGGCTCGACGGGACGCTCTTCCAGCCGGCGGTGCGGGTCGACGCGCAGCAGGCGGTGGCGGGGCTCGTCACGGGCGCCGCGAAGCAGAAGGCGCAGCAGGTCCAGCAGGACGTACAGGACCGCGCCCGTCGCGAGGCGCGGCGCGGCCTCGGCGACGTGTTCAGGAAGCTCGGCGGGAAATAGGCCGCGTCCGCGACGCCACGCGACGGCCGGCGAGCCCTCCACCCACCGGGACTCGTCGCATCGCTCCTCCGTCAGGGCCCGATCTCGGCGCTCGGAGTCTCGACGTGCTGCTCGTGCCAGAGGACGCCGAGGAAGGTCGAGGCGAAGGCGGCCGCGAGGGTGAGGACGACGAAGGCGATGCGCGCGCTGGACGCGCGCTTCCGCTCGAACGTCGCCGGGCAGTCCTCGAGAGCGTCCATGGGTTCCTCCTCCCGGTCCGCGCGCAATGGACGCGCTCCGGCGCTTCGGAGAGGAGACGCTCGGCCGGCCTGGATGTGACTTCAGGGGGCAGGGCGCCGTCTTCCACGGGCTCCGCCGGGGCGGCTCGGGCACCGTCGAGTCACCCGATGAGCCCCGCCTCGCGCGCCGCGCGGGCGAGCTTCTCCTTGAGCCGCTCGAAGCGCTTGCGGAGCGCCGTCTCGTCGGGGCGCCCCGCGCCGTCCTCCGCGAGCACGTCCGACACCTCGCGCCAGCTGAGCTGTCGATCGACGCGAAGCGTGAGGAGGGTCTGCTCCTCCGGCTCGAGCGTCGCCTTGAGCCGGTCGAGCGCGTCGCTCTGCCGCTCGCGCTCGAGAGCGGTGCTCGCGAAGATGCGCCCCGCCACGCGCGAGGCCATGGTCGTGTCCATTCGATCGCGCCGGCGCCGGAAGGGATCGCGCTTCCCGGAGAGGACGGCGCGGTAGGCGATGCGGTAGCACCAGGCGCGCAGCGACGCCTCGCCGCGGAAGTGGGCGAGGCCGCGCCACACCCCTTCCGAGAAGAGCGAGAACGCGTCGCCCGCGTCGGCGTCGTCGCGCAGCACGGCGCGCAGGTAACCGAGGATCTCGGGCCCGAGCGACTCGAGCACCAGCGTCGCCGCCTCGTCCCCCAGGCCGCGACGCACGAGGTCCAGCACGCGCGCGTCGACCGGCATGTGAGGAATGGTACGCCCCTCGACCGAGCGTTCGCCAGCGGCCCTTTTTGAGTGGGCTCCGCGATCAGGCGACCGCCAGCTGCACGCGCGCGGCGAAGGCGGCGAGCGCGCGGGCGAAGAGCGCAGGGTGGAGGGCGCCGCCAGGACGAGCGGGGCGACGCTCCCCGGCGCTGCGATGGCGAGCTCGACGGCGAGGCGCGCGCTCGACCCCTCGCCCACGACGAGCGCGCGGTCGAGCGCGAGCGCGGCCATGGCCTCCTTCGCCGCTGCGACGAGGCCGGCGTCGCGTGCGCCGCGCGCGAGCTCGGGATCGGGCGCGGAGAGCTCGAGCGCGACGGCGCGGAACCGGGGCTGCAGCGCGGCGAGGAGGCGGAGGTACGTCGCGTTCCCGGCGGGAGGGCTCGCGAGGACGAGC
>DASWDS010000280.1:0-6238 GCA_036395165.1 Anaeromyxobacteraceae bacterium
CATCGCCTGCGCGACGGTCTCGCCGTCGGTGAGAGGCCTCGAGCTCCCGCGCGAGCGGCCGCTCCTCGCGGCGACGCACCGGCGCGGCGGGGAGTGGCGCGACGCGCTCACGGTGGTGCTGGGCGAGCTCCGGACCGCGTCGCTGCCGGACGAGGGTCGCGAGGCGCTGGAGCGCCTCGCGAGCACCTCGGCGCGCGACCTCGAGGCGCTCGGCGATCGCGTGCTCGCGAACGCGGTGGAGGGGACCGATCTCGCGGCCGGGCCTTTCGTGGCGGCGGGCCTTCAGGTCTACTTCACCTCGCTCTCGGCCCAGCTCCCGCCGGAGGCGGTCGCGCCGGCGCGCGACGGCTGCCCGGTGTGCGGCTCCCTGCCGGTGGTCGGCGTCGTCCTCGGCGACGACAAGCTCCGCTACCTCGTCTGCAGCCTGTGCGCGGCGCAGTGGCACCACACTCGCGTGCAGTGCACGGCCTGCCACGAGGGGAAGGGCATCGCGTACTACAACGTGGAGGGCGACAGCGGCGCAACGAAGGCGGAGGCGTGCCCGAGCTGCAAGGCGTACACGAAGCTCTTCTACGTCGAGAAGGACATGCGCATCGAGCCGTTCGCGGACGACGTGGCGACGCTCGCGCTCGACCTCCTCATGGCGGAGAACGGCTGGGTGAGGCACGGGGTGAACCTGTTCCTGCTGCCGGCGGAGGAGCGGGGGCCGGCGGGGGCCTGACGAACGCGACCGCGACCTCGACCGCAACCGCAACCGCGACCCCGACCTCGACCTCGACCTCGACCCACCTTCCGTTCACCCTGAGCGTAGGGCAGCGCAGCTGCCCGTAGTCGAAGGGCGAACGCACAGTGGACCCCATGCGCGACGCTGGCGCTGCGCGTCCCCTGCTGCTACACGAGCACCCCGTGCAGCCGACCTCCCGCACTGTCATCGCGAACGGCCTCGACCACCACGTCCTCGAGTGGGACGGCGGAGGGCGCACGACCGTGCTCTGCCTCCACGGTTTCCTCGACCTCGGCTGGGCGTTCCACGCCGTCGCGCCGTCGCTCGCGCGCGCCGGGTACCACGTGCTCGCCCCCGACATGCGCGGCCACGGGCGCACGCAGCGGGTGGGCGCCGGAGGCTACTACCACTTCATGGACTACGTCCTCGACGTGGCGGACCTCGTGGACGCGCTCGCGCGCGACCGCCTCGCGCTGGTCGGCCACTCGATGGGCGGCTTCATCTCCGGCTACTACGCGGGCGCGTTCCCGGAGCGCGTCTGGCGCACCGCCATCCTGGAGGGCCTCCGGATCGCCGAGACGCCCCCCGAGGCGCTGCCGGGCCAGGTCGCGGACTGGGTGCACGGGGTCCGCCGCGCGCGGCGGCACGCCCAGCGCGTCTACCGCACGCTGGCGGACGCGGCGGCGCGCATCCGCCAGCACGATCCCCTCTGTCCCGACGCGGAGGCGCGCTTCCTCGCCGAGCACGGCACGCGTCCCGTGCCCGGCGGGTTCGCGTTCGAGCACGATCCGCTCCACGTCACGCGCGGCCCGTATCCGTTCCGAGTCGCGAACGCGCTCGCGTTCTGGGGGTCCATCCGCGGACCGGTGCTGCTCGTCGAGGGCTCCCTCAGCGAGCGCGTCCCCATCGACATGCCGGCGCGGATCGGGGCGTTCCGGGACGCTCGGCAGGTGGTCATCGAGGGCGCGGGGCACATGATGATGCGCCACCGGCCGGCCGACGTCGCGCGCGTGCTGCTCGAGTTCCTGTCGGAGTGACAATATGAGGGCGCACACCCGCGCCGGATGGGTCGGCGCCGGCCGGCATTCCACGCTATCCTGCGCCGCTCATGCCCCGGGGCCCCATCGACCTCTCTCGCCGCTGCGCGGGGTGCCTGTTTCCGCCCGCCGAGTGCCTGTGCCCCGACATCCGGCGCATCCCGACGCGCACGCGATTCCTCGTCCTGCGCCACGCGAGCGAGGTGCCGCGGCCGACCAACTCGGGGCGCTGGGCCGCGCTGGCGCTGACCCGCGCCCGCCTCGTCGACTACGCGATGCCCGGACCGGCGCCCGACCTGTCGGCGCTCGAGGAGCCCGGCACGGCGGTCCTCTTCCCCTCCCCGCACGCTCCGCGCCTGGTGCCCCCGCCGCGGCAGGTGGTGGTGCTGGACGCGACATGGTCGCAGGCGCGCAGGATGATCCAGCGCATCCCGGCGCTCCAGGCGCTCCCGCGCATCTCGCTCCCGTCCGGCGCCGGCGTCGCGGAGCCGATGCGCCGGCCCACCGTCGCGGGCGGCATCTCCACGCTCGAGGCGATGGCGGCGGCGCTCGTCCTCCTCGGCGAGCCCGAGGCGGGCCGCGCGCTCGCGTCCGTTCACGGAGCGGCCCTGGAGCGCTTCTGGCGCCTGCGGCGCGGGATCGCGCCGAGGTGCGCCTGAGCGCTTCGCCGTTGACAACGAGCGGTCGCGAGGGCATTGGAAGTCGCGGAGGAACAACGATGCCCGTGAGCAAGAAGCGGAAGAAGGCCGGGAAGCCCGTCCAGCGCCACCCGCAGTCGGGCGAGCAGACGACCGGGACCGATCACCCCGAGGGCCATCCCTCCCACCCGCAGATGAAGTCCGGCAAGCCCAAGAACCCGTTCATCACCGCGCAGCCGCAGGTGCGTGGGGCCCAGCGCGGCCGCTAGCGGCGCGAGCTCCACTTCGCGGCGGGCTCCTCGTCGGCGATGCGCATGCCCATGGATCCCGACACCCGCTTCGTCGCCTTCGTGGACGGCTCCGCGCTCGTGAACCCAGGCGGTCCGGGGGGGACCGGGTTCGTCGTCGTCGATCGGGCCTGCCACGCGCTGCGCTTCGGCGGCACGCGGTGGCAGGTGGACGGCCCGCACGCGATCACCAACAACCGCATGGAGCTGCGCGCGGCGCTGGAGGCGCTGGAGGGGTTGCCGGGCGGCGCGGGCGTGGCGGTCGTGTCCGACTCGCGCTACGTGGTGGACGCCCTCTCGAAGTGGATCCACGGCTGGCGGCGCAAGGGCTGGAAGACGGCGCAGGGGACACCGGTCCTGAATCGCGACCTCATCGAGGCGCTCGACGCGCGCTCGACCGAGCTCGCGATCCGGTACGAGTGGGTGCGGGGGCACGACGGGCACGCGGTGAACGAGATCGTGGACGGCCTCGCGCAGGGCGCCGCCCGCGGCGTGGGCAGCCCCGATCGCGCCGCCGTCGTCGGGGCGCTGCGCTCGATCGGGCTGCTTCGGTGACGATGACACGCGCGTGACGCGCCCGGGCCACGATGGGCCCATGGGCTCGTCCGCCGTCACCACCCGCGAGAAGCCGCTCCTGCGCGGCGTCTCGCACGAGATCGCGGCGTTCGTCGCCGCCTTCGGCGCGATCACCCTCCTCCGCGCCGCGCCGAGCTTCCGCGCGGCCGTCGCGGCGAGCGTCTACGGCGGCACCCTCACGGCCCTGTTCTCCGTGAGCGCGCTCTACCATCGCGGCCGCTGGTCCGCTCGCGCGCGGAAGCTCATGCGGCGCTTCGACCACTCGGCCATCTTCCTCCTCATCGCGGGCACCTCCACGCCGTTCTGCCTCCTCCTCGGCGGCCGCACGGGGCTCGTGCTGCTCTTCGCGGTCTGGACGGGCGCCGCGCTCGGCATCCTCAAGACCGTGCTGTGGCTGGACGCGCCGGACGCCCTCGCCGCCGCGCTCTGCGTCGGGCTCGGCTGGATCGTCACCCCGGCCCTCCCGGCGCTGCGGGCGGCGGTCGGCGGCGCGGCCGTGGCGCTGCTCGTCGCGGGCGGCATCGCCTACACCGCCGGCGCGCTCGTGTACGCGACGCGCCGTCCCGATCCCGCCCCGGCGATCTTCGGATACCACGAGATCTTCCACGTCCTCGTCATCGTCGCCGCCGTGTGCCACTACGCGGTGGTGTCGGGCGCGGTCGCGGCCATGCGCTAAACGGGCGAGCATGATTCGCGAACACGCGAGCGAAGCGAGCGCGCCGGGGCGCTGCCGGAGAGGCGGCGCATGCCGCCTGCGGCAGCGCACGGGACCCGGCCAGCAGGGAGGGGCCCCGACGAGCTTTGCTCGGCGGGGAGGGGGCGCAGCCCCCTTTCGAAATGCCTAAACGAGGGCGCGATTCGCGAACGCGAATCGCGAACCCTCGTTTAGCGCCGCGCGTCCGATCGCGCCGTCGCTAAAACCGCCCGTGCTTCAGCACATCCCGCTTCGACACCGACCCGACCAGTCGATGGTGCTCGTCCACGACGGGGAGCCGCTCGAGATCGGCCTCGGCGAAGCGCGCCGCGACCTCGGCGAGCGTCATCCCGGTGGTGAGGGGCGGCAGGTCCTCGTCCATGACGTCGGCCGCGACGATCATCGAGAGGAGCGCCTCGTCCGGGATGGTGCCCTTGAGCGCGTCGAGCTCGATGACGCCGAGCAGCTCGCCCGTCGCGCCGACCACGTATAGATCGTGGCCGGGCGCGAGCGCGAGCAGGCGCGGGAGGAGCGTCTTGAACGGCATCTCGGGGCTGCACCGCTCGGCGTCGCGCGACAGGAGCGCCGCCACCGGCGTCACCTTGAGCCACTCCGGCCTCGGGAGCTCGGGCAGCTTCACGCCGCGGCGGTGCAGCGGCGCGGTGTAGAGGGAGTCGGGCTCGATGGCGCGGCTCGTCGCGGCGGCGATGGCGGCGCAGGCCATGAGCGGCAGGATCACGCCGTAGTCGCCGGTGAGCTCGAAGATGATGAGCACGGCGGAGACGGCGGCGTGCGTGGTCCCCGCGAGGACGCCTGCCATGCCTACGAGCGCGAACGCGCCGGGCGGCGCACCGATGGAGGGGAGCACGCGCTGGACCAGCTCCCCGAGGCCGCTGCCGAGCATCGCGCCGTAGAAGAGCGACGGGGTGAAGAGGCCGCCCGGCACGCCGACGCCGGCGCAGAGCGCGCTCGAGACGAGCTTCAGGAACGGGAGCATGAGCAGCAGCGTGAGCGGGATCTGCCCGAGGAGCGACGCCTTCACGGTGTCGTACCCGTTCCCGAGCAGCTCCGGGAAGCGGATGGAGGCGACGCCCACCAGCGCGAGGCCGACGGGCGGGAGGAACATGGCGGCGTACCGCGGCACGCGGTAGAGCTGCACCTCGACCCATCCCATCACCCGCACGAAGAGGGCGGCCGCGATCCCGAGCGCCGGCGCCAGCGCCACGCCGACCAGGACCTCGCTCGGCCGCATGAGCTGGTACGCCGGGATGACGTAGCTCGGCGCGGTGCCCGCCATGATGCGCGAGATGATGGTCGCCGTGACGCAGCTCACCACGACGGGCCCGAAGAGCTCCAGCGCGAAGCTGCCGAGGAGCACCTCGAGCCCGAAGAGCGCGCCGCCGATGGGGACGTTGTACGCGGCCGCGATGCCCGACGCCGCGCCGCAGGCGACGAGGAGGCGCGCCTGCCGGCGCGTCACGCCGAACCGATCGGCGAGCCACGATCCCGCGGCGGCGCCGGTCTGGATGAGCGCGCCCTCGCGCCCGAGCGAGGCGCCCATGGCGACCGCGACGATGGATACGACGCCGCGCAGCACCGCGCGCCCGAGCTGGAGCCGGCCCTGGTGCACCCAGATCGCCTCGATGATGCCGGCCGTGCCGTGTCCGCCGAGGCGCCGCTTCACGACCAGCATCGCCGCCGTGACGAGCAGGCCGCCGAGCGCCGGGACGACAACCCTCCGCGTGGGCGAGGCGCGCGCGAAGCTCGAGAGCAGCGTCTCGCCCGGGCCCCAGGCGAGGTCCTTCACCGCCGAGAGCAGCGAGAGGAGGAGCACCGACCCGAGCCCCGACACGACCCCCGTCGCCACGACGAGGACCCAGAAGCGCTGGGAGACGCCGGGCAGCTGGGCGAGGAACTCGCGGAAAGAGCGATAGAAGACGGGCGGCGGCGCCGCCGTCTCCCGGGGGGCACCCCCGCGAGGGCTTTGGTTGCGACGGAGCACCAGTGCGCGGCGGGCGCGGGCGAAGGCGCGACGCGTCCGGCCCCACTCATGCTAAGCGCCGGACCGTCCGGATGCGCCTCCACATTCGTAGCGTCGGCGGGCCGTCACCCGGCGCCGCGCGCGAGCGGGAGCTGCGGCGCGCGCGCCGGCCGCCGCGTCATCATCACCATGACTGCGAGGATGGAGATGCCGACCGCGGTGAGCGCCGCGTCGGTCGCGAGCGCCCCGCGCGCCTCGGGCCAGCCCATCCACTCCGGGATCTTGCCGTCGAGGAAGGTCA
>DASWDS010000281.1:0-5428 GCA_036395165.1 Anaeromyxobacteraceae bacterium
GAACCGCTCGGCGGTGCGCGATGCGAGCTGCCGCTCGATGCGGGCGATCTCGACCAGATCCAGGCCGAAGCCGACGATCATCGCTGACCTACTTCGCGCCGCGCGCCAGGAGCTCCTTCATCTCGCGCACGGCCCGCTCCATGCCGACCATGATCGCGTGCCCGACGATGGCGTGGCCGATGTTGAGCTCCTCGACCTCGGCGATCGCCACCACCGGCAGGACGTTCTGATAGTTGAGGCCGTGGCCGGCCGCCACCCTGAGCCCGAGCTTGGCGGCGGCCTTCGCGGCGTCGACGATGCGCGCGAGCTCGCGCCGCCGGTCCTGCGCGAGGCGCGCGTCGCAATAACGCCCGGTGTGGATCTCGACGACGTCGGCCTCCACGCGGTGCGCCGCCCGCACCTGGTCCACGTCCGGGTCGATGAAGAGCGAGGCCACGATCTCCGCGTCCTTGAGCGTCTTCACGACCTTGCGGATCCCGTCGCGGTTCCCGGCGACGTCGAGCCCGCCCTCGGTGGTGAGCTCCTCGCGCCGCTCCGGCACGAGCGTGCACCCGTCCGGCTTCGCCTCGTACGCGATCTTGACCATCTCCTGCGTGGCCGCCATCTCGAGGTTGAGCCGCGTCTGGACGGTCTTGCGCAGGATCTGGAGGTCGCGCTCCTGGATGTGGCGGCGATCCTCGCGCAGGTGGATCGTGATCTGGTCCGCGCCGGCCAGCTCCGCCAGCATCGCGGCCTGGACCGGGTCCGGGTAGAGGGTGCGGCGCGACTGGCGCAGGGTCGCGACGTGGTCGACGTTGACGCCGAGGCGTGGAGACATGGGACGCGGAATGTACCCCCGTCTCCGGCGGGCTGGAAGGGAGAGCTACGCCCGGAGCGCCTTCTCCAGCTCGTCCGCGATCCGCTCGGCGTGCGCCGCGATCTTCTTCGCGTCCGGCCCCTCGACCAGCACGCGCGCCTTGTTCTCCGTCCCCGAGTAGCGCACGAGCACGCGGCCCTCCCCGTCGAGCGCCTTCTCGACGGACGCGATCGCCCGCTGCACGTCGCCGAGCTGCTCGAGCGGGCGCTTCTCCCTCACGATGACGTTGAGCTGCACCTGCGGCACGGGCTCGAAGCAGCGCGCCAGCTCCGACAGCGGCCGCCCCTCGCGCAGCATCACCGCGAGCACGTTCAGCGCCGCGCAGACGCCGTCGCCGGTCGTCACGTGGTCGAGGAAGATGAGGTGCCCCGACTGCTCCCCGCCGAAGTTGTAGCCCGACCTGCGCATCTCCTCGACGACGTAGCGGTCGCCGACCTGCGTCCGCACCACCCGCCCGCCGGCGTCGCGCAGCGACCGCTCCAGGCCGACGTTGCTCATGACGGTGGCGACGACCGTCTTCTTCGCGAGCGTGCGCTGGCGCAGGAGGTCGCGGCCGACGATGGCCATGACGGCGTCGCCGTCCACGATGCGGCCGTGCTCGTCGGCCACGATGACGCGGTCGGCGTCGCCGTCGAGCGCGATCCCGATCTGCGCGCGGTTCTTCTCGATCGCGCGCGCCATCCCCTCGGGGTGCACCGCCCCGCACCCGTCGTTGATGTTCTTGCCGTCGGGCCTCGCGTTGAGGCAGACGACCTTGGCCCCCAGCTCCTCGAAGACGAGCGGCGCCGTCTTGTAGGCGGCGCCGTGGGCGCAGTCGACCACGATGGTGAGGCCGTCGAGCGTCAGGCTGCGCGGGAAGAGCGACTTGAGGAACACCACGTAGCGCCCGCCGGCGTCGTTGATGCGGGTCGCCTTGCCGATGCGGTTGGCGGTGGGGCGCAGCGCGTGGAAGTCGTCCGCGCCGCCGTCGTCGCCGGGCGTGCCCAGCACGAGCCGCTCGATGCGCAGCTCCATCTCGTCCGGCAGCTTGAAGCCGTCGCGCTGGAAGAACTTGATGCCGTTGTCCTGGTACGGGTTGTGGCTCGCGCTGATGACCACCCCCGCGTCGGCGCGCATCGACTCGGTGATGAAGGCGATCCCGGGCGTCGGCAGCGGCCCGCACAGCATGACGTCCACGCCCATGGAGCAGATGCCCGACGCGATCGCCTGCTCCAGGAGGTAGCCGGACAGGCGCGTGTCCTTGCCGATGACGATGCGGTGCTTGTGCGGCCCGTTCCGCACCAGGTAGGCGAGCGCGCGCCCGAGCTGCAGCGCCATCTCGGCCGTCATCGGGTGGACGTTCGCGACGCCGCGGACGCCGTCGGTTCCGAACAGGTGGCGCACGCCGGCCGCCGGCGCCGCCGCCGAGACCTCGTTGCGACCGGCCTGCAGGCGGGGAAGCGTCTTCTCGTTCATCTTGGGCGGCTCGCGGATCGTGCTCATCGGAGGCTGGGGTGAGGACGGGACGGGGTCAAGGCCGGTCGCGCTGGAGCTCGACCGTCCCCTGCGACGGGTAGAGCGACTCCACCCGGACACCCGAGGGGAGCCGGAGCGATTCGGGGCGGACGAACCAGGAGGCGACGCCCGGGCCGGTTCGGGAGAGGTCGATCGTGATGGGGCCGAGCTCGGAGCCGTCGAGCGAGCGCAGGCTCGCCCACGGGCCCGAGACCGACACGCGCAGGCTGGGCGGGAGCGGCGAGGCCGGCTCGAGGCCGGACGGGAGCTTCGCCTCTATCGGCACCGTGAACGCCCAGGAGACGCGCCGCTCGCCGTGCACGACGAAGAGGAGCGCCATCGCCATCGCGATCGACAGGAGGCGGAGGCTCAGGTCAGATTGCCGCACGGCGATCCTCCGGCGGCTTCTTCTCGTAGCCACGTCCGAGGCGTGCCAGCAGCGCGCTCACGCCGGCGGGCTGCGCCGGGGCGAGCAGGCTGACGAGCAGGCGCCGCAGCTCGCCCTCGTCGATCCCGCGGTGCAGCGCGCCGTCCACCGCGAGCGAGAGCTCGCCGCGCTCCTCCGAGACCACGACGACGGCGGCGTCCACCTCCTCGGCCAGCCCGAGCGCGGCGCGGTGGCGAGTCCCGAGATCGCGCGGGTGCGGTGTCGCCGTGAGGGGCAGGATGCAGCTCGCGGCGGCGATGCGGCCGCGCTGCACCACGACGGCCCCGTCGTGGAGGGCACCGCCAGGCTGGAAGAGCGCGAGGAGCAGCTCCGCCGTGGGCGCCGCGTCGAGCTTCACGCCGGTCTCGAGGATCTCGTCGAGGTCGGCGAGCCGCTCCAGCACGATGAGCGCGCCCCGGTGGCGCTGCGACAGCTCGGCGGCGGCGCGCACGACGGGCTCGATCGTCCCGGCCTGCTCGCGGCGATCGTCGGGCGCGAGCCCGGCGAGGAAGCTCCCGCGGCCCAGGTGCGCGAGCCCGCGGCGGATGTCGGCCTGGAACAGGACGATGACGCCGAAGATGAACGAGTAGGTGAGGAAATGGCCGAGCAGCCAGTTGAGCGTGACGAGGTGAGCCCACTGCGACCCGAGGTAGCCGATCCCGAGCAGGAAGAGCCCGACGAGGACGTTGATCGCGCGCGTCCCGCGGATGAGCAGGAGCACGCGGTAGACGAGGAACCCCACCACCGCCACGTCGACGGCGGCCCGCGGGACGTCGCGCCAACCGGAGCCCGGTCCGAGCAGGTACTGGACGAGGCCCGGCCCCGCGGCGGCCATCGTCACCGCGTCCGCCCCGTCTCTCGCTCGCCGTCCGCTCGCATGGTCTTCTGATTCTAGCGCTCTTCGGCCGGAGCGGAAGCGGCCCGGATCGCGAACGCCACGAGTGCGGCCTGCCGCGCCGGTGCCACGTCGTGCACGCGGATCACCTCGACGCCGGAGAGCACACACGCGGCGACGGCCGCGAGCGTGCCCGGAAGCCTCTCGCCGACCGGCGCACCGGAGATGGCCCCGATGAAGCTCTTCCGCGAGGGGCCGACGACGAGCGGTCGCCCGAGCCGCGCCAGGCGGGGCAGCGCGGCCAGGAGCGCGAGGCTGTGCGGCGCCGTCTTCGCGAAGCCCAGGCCGGGGTCGAGCAGGATGAGCTCCTCGCGGACGCCCGCCGCGACGGCGCGCGCGAGCGCCGCCGCGAGCTCCCGCTCGACCTCGCCCACCACGTCTGCGTAGACGGCGCGCGACGCCATGTCGGACGGCGTCCCGCGCATGTGCATGAGGACGGCGGGCACGCCGGCCTCGGCGACCACCTCCCGCAGCGCCGGATCGGAGAGCGCGGAGACGTCGTTCACGAGATCGGCGCCAGCGCGCAGCGCGGCCCGCGCCACCTCGGCCTTGCGGGTGTCGACCGAGATGGGAACCGCGCAGCCGCCGGCGCGCAGCCGCTCGATGACGGGGACGACGCGGCTCGCCTCGACCGCCGCCGGGACCTCCGCCGCGCCCGGGCGGGTGGACTCGCCGCCGATGTCGAGGAGGTCCGCCCCTTCCGCGACGAGCCGCTCCGCGTGCGCGACGGCCGCGTCGGCCGCCAGGAACTGGCCGCCGTCGGAGAAGGAGTCGGGCGTCGTGTTCACGACGCCCATGAGGAAGGGGCCAGGCCCGTCGAAGGTCCTGGCCCCTATCGGCATGCGCATGTTCGACTAGGCCTTGCCGGGCTCGACCTTCGGCACCGGGATCGTATCGAGGAGGCCCGGCTTCTTCACCTTCTCGGCCACCGGCGGCCCCGGCGGGTTCGACTTGATGGGCGGCGGCCGGTTGATGCTCCCGCCCGCCATCAGGATGTCGATGTCGGAGGCGTCGATCGTCTCGTACTCCAGCAGCGCCTCGGCGATCTTGTTCAGCATCGCCTGGTTGTCGACGAGCACCCTCTTCGCGCGCTCGTACTGCTCGGTCACGATGCGCCTCACCTCGGCGTCGATGTCCTTGGCCGTCTGCTCGGAGTAGTGCTGCTGCGTCGTCATCTCGCGGCCCAGGAACACCTCGCCTTCCTTCCTGCCGAAGGCGAGCGGGCCCATCTTCTCGCTCATGCCCCACTCGCACACCATGCTGTGCGCGAGGTTGGTCGCGACCTCGATGTCGTTGCCGGCGCCCGTCGTCTTCTGACCGAAGGTGATCTCCTCGGCGATGCGGCCACCCATCAGGATCGCGATCTGGTTGAGCGCGAACTCCTGGTTGATGTTGAGGCGGTCCTCCATCGGCAGCTGCTGGGTGAGGCCGAGCGCCCGCCCGCGCGGGATGATGGTCACCTTGTGCACGGGATCCGTGCCCGGGAGGATCTTCGCGACGAGGGCGTGACCGGCCTCGTGGATGGCGGTGGTGCGCTTCTCCTTCTCGCTGATGATGAGCGAGCGCCGCTCGGTGCCCATGAGCACCTTGTCCTTGGCGAACTCGAAGTCGGCCAGCTCGAGCCGCTCCTTGTTGCGGCGGGCGGCGTAGAGCGCGGCCTCGTTGACCAGGTTCTCGATGTCGGCGCCGGAGAAGCCTGGCGTGCCGCGCGCGATCTGGGTGAGATCGACCGAGCCCTCGAGCGGCGTCTTCTTGG
>DASWDS010000282.1:0-1834 GCA_036395165.1 Anaeromyxobacteraceae bacterium
CCGCCGCCGCGCGCGTCCGCGCCAGCACCGTGACGCCCGACGTCTCACGATCCAGGCGGTGGACGAGCGTGACGGGTGCGCCGAGGAGCGCGCCGACCAGCTCGGGGAGCGCGCCGCGATCCGTCGTCAGGGTGGGCTGCGCCGGGACGAAGGGGGGCTTGTCGACCGCGACGAGGTGCTCGTCGGCATAGAGGAGCTGGCCTCGATCGAGCGCAGCCGGCGCGCCGGCCGCGCGACCTGCCTCCTCGAGATTCACGACCACCGCCTGGCCCGCGCGCACGATCCGGCCGGCGACCTTGCAGCGGCGACCGTCGAGGAACACGCCGCCCACGTCGAGCGCCCGGCGGGCGAGGCCGCGCGAGATGCCGCCGCGCGCGGCGATGAACCGGTCGAGCCGTTCGCCCTCGTCTGCGGCGGCGACGCGCAGCGAGAGCCGCTTCAAGCGGCCTTGTTGCCGGGGCAGCTGCCGCAGGCCTCGCCCTTCGGCCTGTCACAGGCGGGCGCGGACTTCTTGTAATCGGTGGCGTAGAACCCGGAGCCCTTGAACGCGAAGGCGCCCGCGCTCAAGACCTTCTTCACCTTGTTGCCACAGTCGTGCTTCGAGAGGGGCGCATCCGACATCCTCTGGAGCACCTCGAAGCGGCCACACTTGGGACAGTCGTACTCGTAGAGGGGCATTACGGGAATCTCCGTCCTCGAAAGTAGACTTCCCTGGGCGGCTGTCAAGCAGTCGGGCCCCTCGACTGCCAGCGTGCGTCGCCGCGATTGGCGCAAAGGCCGCGAATTCGGGATGTTATGGGTGAGCTGGGTCGCTCGCTGGGTCGGAGGAATCGATGGCGCGGGTGGAGAGGGAGGTGATGCACGGGGAGCTCGACGCGCTCGCGACGGAGCTCGCGGGGGAGCGCTACCGTCACGTGGCGGGTCTCGAGCCCGAGCCGGCGCTGGCGCGGATCTTCGCCGCGCACGGAGACGCAGCACACCGGCGGACCGTCTCGGCGCTGGAGGCGGACGGGGAGAGGGAGCTCGCGGCACGGGTCGCGGCCCTCCGCGTCGAGCGCTCCCAGGCCGAGGACGAGGAGGCATGGCGGGCGGCGGAGGCGACGGCGTCGACGCTCGGACCCGACGGCCCCGTCTCGCTTGCCGACGCCCAGCTCGCCGTGGCGCGCGAGCGCGACCGGGAGAGGCGCCTCGCCTTCGGCCGGGCGGTGGCGGAGATGGCCTCCATGCCGGCGCGGGAAGCCGCCGTCGAGAAGCGGGCGCGGGCGCGGGCCGAGCTGGGGCTCCTCCCCGACTGGGAGCGCGTCGTCGAGGCGGACGCGCTCCTCGCCGCCTCCGACGACGGGTATCGCGACGTGCTCGGCTGGCTGGCACGCCGGGACCTCGGGATCGCGCTGCCGCCGCACGGCGATCTCGGGCGCGCCGACCTGCTCTTCCTGCTCGCGCTCGACGGGTGGGCGGGGCTCTTCCCGCGCGGCATGCTCGCCATCGTGCTCGAGCGCACCGCCGCCGCGCTCCGGCTCGACCTCGCGCGCATCCGCGTCGACGACGCGGCGCGCCCCGCGCAGTGGCCCGGCGCCCACGCCTGCGAGACGCGCGTCGCGCTGCGCCGCCAGGGCGGGGCCGCCGACTGGCTCGGCCTCTTCGACGCGGCCGGGCAGGCGCTCGCGGCCGGCGCCGCGCCACCCCACCGCCGCCACCCGGCGGCGACATTCACGATGGGTGCGCTGGTCGCGGGGCTCCTCCTCGACGAGGGCTTCCTCACGGCGCGGCTCGACGTGGAGAAGAGGCACGCGGGCGACCTCGTCCGCGCGCTCGCGCTGCGCCAGCTCTTCCG
>DASWDS010000283.1:0-16346 GCA_036395165.1 Anaeromyxobacteraceae bacterium
ACCCACTGGAGCGCGCGCGCCGCGGCGCGGCTCGCCCGCGAGCTCGCCCTCCTCCGCGACGAGCTGCGGCGGCTCCCGCCGCGCCCCTTCACGCCTGGGAGCTGGCAGGAGCGGGTGGCGCGCGAGGCGGGGCTCGCGCCCGCGTCGCTCGAGGCCTGCTTCTTCGACGTGGACGGCGCGCCGCTCATCGACCGGCTGCTGGAGCTGTGCAAGGTCTCGGTCGAGACGGGCGAGCCCATTCTCTTCCAGTGACGGCGCCGGTCAGGGCCCGACCGAGCGCCACGCCGGATCACCGTCCACCATCTGCGCGAGCCACGTCGCGAGCGGCACGCCTCCAGCGGTGAACGAGCCCGGCGCCGCGAGGAGCGCGTGCGCTTCCCCCGGGACGAGGAAGGTGCGGGCCGACGGGAGCGGGTCGAACCGGTCATGCACCATCATCCGGAGCGCCGCCTCGAAGCCGGTGGGCGGGAGCACCACGAAGGCGCGGATGACGCGGTCCTGGAGCGACGAGAGGAGCGCCAGCCGGTCGTCCGGGTGGCGCGACGCGACCGCCGTCACGAGCGACGAGAGGTCGTCGCGGCAGCGGGCGCAGATCGGGTCGAGCAGCGTGTCGAGGCGCCAGGCGGCGCGCCAGGCGCCATGGAGCGCCGGCTGGATGGCGTCGCCCTCCAGGGGAGGGCCGGAGTCGTCGACGAGGAACGTCCGAGCCGCCGGCCACGCGGCGCGGAAGGTGTCGTACTCGAGGAGCGCTCCGTAGCCGCCGGCGCTCGCGCCCGACACGACGAGCCGCAGCGGGTCGGGGAACGCCGCGGAGAGGAGGAGGAGATCGGCGCGGATGTTGGCGCGGCCGTGGTGCTGCCAGCGCCGCGACGGCCGCATGTCCGGGCCGAGCGGCCGATAGCTCGCGTCCGCATCGCCCGCGTGCAGGTCGCCCGTGCAGTACGGGATGAAGACGTACGTCCAGCTCCGGAACGGGTTCGACGGGTCGGCGCGGTCGAAGAAGGTCCCGGCGAAGGCGGCGAGGCGCGCGTCGAGCTGCGCCTCGCCGAAGGGGCCCGGCGACGCAAGCGCGAGGGTGAAGCAGGTCGTGTAGTCCCAGCAGGCGCCGCCGCCATCCAGGAAGGTGAGCACGTCCGGAGCGTCTCCCGGGTTCACCGCGAAGCCAGTGGGAGAGCCGTCTCCGCAGGACGCCCCCGCGACGTCCACCCACGTCCACGCGTTCTTCGGGCCGAGCGGTACGGCCTTCGTGGGCTGCGCGGCGGGCGAGCGCCCACCGCAGGCGAGGCCGAGGACGAGGGCGGACCAGGCGACGAGCTTCACGCGAGTAGGGTGGGCGCGGACGGGCGCGCCTGCCAGCCCGGCTCACAGCGGAGCTCGCTTGGCTGCGCGCGCGAGCGGCGGCCGCTCCCCCCAAGTGAGGGCTTGCTGCGCGAAGCGCAGCGAGCCCGCGGAAATCACTCTGACTCGCCTCTGAAGCGGTGGGCGAGCGAGACAAACGGCGAAGCTCGCTTTCTAGAGCGTCGCCTTGGACAGGATCTTCCCCTTGCCTGCGACGAGCAGGGTGCCCCGCCCGTCCCGGATCTCCCCGTCGAGGAAGACGAGATCGCCGCCGAGCTTCTCCGACCGCTCCACCGCCGTCACCTCCCACCGAAGGCGCAACGTCTCGCCGGCGCGAGCGGCCTTCCGGAGCTGGTAGGAGAACTCGAGGCCGAGCCCGGGGCCGCGCGCGGTCGTGAAGGCGGCGCAGAAGCTCGTGAGGAGCGCGACGAGGTGCCCGCCGGAGGCGATGAGGGTCCCGAACCGGCTCGCGCGCGCGACCGCCTCGTCGTGGTGGAGGGGGTTCGGATCGCCCGAGAGCGTCGCCCAGCGGACGATGTCGCCGGCGGTGAGCAGGAGCTCCTTCTCCTCGGCGTCGCCTCTCTGGAGCGGGCGCGGCGTCATGTCGCGCGGCGAGCATAGCTGGGTGCAACGCGCGGCGCTGCCGCGATACCCGGTTTTGCGGTACGAACCTCTCCATGGATCAAGGCCGCGCGTCCCGCCTCGGCCCGGTGCTCGCGATCCTCGCCGCGGCCGGCCTGTTCGGCACGACGGGGACCGCGCAGGCCCTCGGCCCGCGGGGCACCACGGCGCTGGGCGTGGGCGCGGTCCGCCTCGCGGTCGGCGCGCTCGCGCTCGGGGCCATCGCGCTCTTCCGCCGGCCCGCGGCCGGCCGCCGCTGGCGGCAGCACGCGCCCGCGCTGCTCGTCGCAGGCATCGCGGTCGCCGTGTACCACCTGAGCTGGTTCGCGGGACTGCGGCGGACCGGCGTCGCGCTCGGCACCATCGTCGGGATCGGGAGCGGCCCCGTCTTCGCGGGGATCATCCATCGCGCGCGGGGGCGCGGGGGGCTCTCGCGAGCGTGGACGGTGGGCACTGCGCTGACGGTGGCGGGCGCCGCGCTGCTCGCCGCGCGCGGCGCCGCCGGGGCCTCCGCCGACCTCGTCGGCCTCGGCTGCATGCTGGTGGCGGGGCTCAGCTACGCCGCGTACGCGCAGGCCGCGAAGGACGCGATCGACGCCGGGCTCGACGCCGCGGGGGCGATGGCGGGGATCTTCCTGGCCGGCGCGCTCCTCATGGCGCCCCTGCTCGCGATCGAGCCGCTCGGGTGGCTCGTCACCGCCGGCGGGCTCGCGATGGCGCTGCACCTCGGCGTCCTCACCATCGGGCTCGCCTACTGGCTCTACGGATGGGGTCTGCATCAGCTGCCGGTGCCCACGGTCGTGACGCTCACGCTCGCCGAGCCCCTCACCGCGGCCGTCCTCGGGGTCGTGCTGCTCGGCGAGCGGGTCGGCCTGCACGGCTGGCTCGGCGCGGCCGTGGTCGCCGTGGGGCTCGTCGTGGCGAGTCGCGGCGAGCGGCCGAGCGATGCGGGGCCGGTGCCAGCGACGCCCTGAACGCCGCGCGACCTCGAGCTCGCGGCGGCAATTCGTCGCAGTCCCATGGAGCCCTCGCCGGCGATCGCGAGCCTTCACCGTCGCCGAGCGTTGCTGATCCCGCACCGAGTCCGGGCGGGATCCGCCACGGCGAAGTCCCGAGATCATGGTAGCTCGGGTATCCTTCACAGCTAGTACGTTCGACGCTGGGTTCACCGGAGTCCCTCGACTCCACGGACCGGGGATCCCGCATGCTCTCGACGCTCATCCTCGCCTCTGCGCTCGCCGTGCATCCAGCCCGCGAGCTCGTCGCCGACCATCCCGACAGCAGCGTGGTGGCGGGCGGCGACGGGCAGCGGCTCGTCCACGCGAGCGGCCTCCTCTCCGACCCCGGCGCACGCCGGCCGGAGGACGCGGCGGGCGAGTTCGTGAGCCGGTACGGCGCCGCGTTCGGCGTGACCTCGCGCCAGGTGCTCGTCCTGAGGGGCGCGCCGGCGGTGGGCGAATTCGGTCCGGTGCGATTCGCGCGGACGATCGACGGCCTCGAGGTGTTCGGTGGCGACCTCGTCGTCGGCGTGGACGGACGCAACCGCGTCGTGGTCGTCAACGGAGCGGACGTCCCGCCGGCGGTCTCCGGCCGTCACGCGCTGGGCGAGGCGGGTGCCCGGTCGGCCGCGGCGTCCTCGTTCCCGAATGCGGTCCGCGGCGCCGGTCCTGCCGCGGTCGCCGCCGGCTGGCGCGCGTTCGGGTCGTCGCTGCGCGCGGTCTACCGCGTCGACTTCATCGCGGAAGAGCCGGCCGGCGATTGGCGCGTCTTCGTGGACGGCGAGACCGGGAGCGTCCTGTTCCGCGAGGATCTGCGGTACTACGGCGCCGCCCAGGGCAGCGTCTTCGAGGTCTCGCCCGTCGAGACCTCGGCTTCGGCGTGCCCGATGTCCGGCGCAGCCCACTCGTTCTGCGCCAACCCGGTGACCGTCACGTTCCCGAATCTCTCCACGGGAGCCGACCTCACCGGCACCCAGACGAGCGCCTACAACTGCAAGGGGGCGGACGCCCCGACGAGCGCCGCGGGGGTGCCGGGTACGTGCGCGTCCGTGAACGCCGTCGGAGGGGCGCTCGGGGGCACCACCTTCAGCTTCGCGCCGGACGCGACGTCCCAGCTCTCGGCGGACGACTTCGGCGCCGCGATGGCCTACTACCATCTCGACAAGCACGTGAGCTTCTTCAAGAGCCTCGACCCGGCGCTCCCTCCCGGAGGGCCGGCGGCCGCGACGCCCACGGCATCGAGCCGCGCGCTGAGAGGAAGCCTTCCGGCGCTCGTCAACACCTTCCAGAACGGCGCGCCCTACGAGAACGCCTACTTCTCGGGGCTCCTCGACGCGATGGTATTCGGGCAAGGAGCGACTTCCGACTACGCGTACGACGCGACGGTGATGTATCACGAATTCACCCACGGTGCGGTCTTCGCCTGGGGCGGCTTCAACATCGACCTCGACTCGCTCGGCGGCCTCGACGAGCCCGGCGCCGTGAACGAGGCCACCGCTGACGCGATGGCCGTCTCCGAAACCGGCAGGAGCGCCGTCGGGAGCTATCTCGGCGCGACGGCCACGCCGGCCTTCGCTGCCGCCCGCGACATGGACGACCCGAACGCCTCGCGCACCTGCCAGGGCGACGGAACGATCGTCAACCAGCTCGGCACGACCACGCCCTTCTTCGTCAATGGGCTCGACGGTGAGGTGCACGACGACGGGCAGATCTGGAGCAGCTTCTTCTGGGAGGTGTATCAGGGGCTCCAGGCTGCGGGCGCGAGGGCCTGCGGCGGCGCGTGCGATGCCGGCCCTGCCCTCCAGTACAAGGCGATGCAGCTCGCGGGCGGGACGAGCCCCACCTTCAAGAGCTACTGGCTCACCATGAAGTCGGCGGCCTCGGCGCTCTTCCCGGAGCAGTCCGGCGCCGGAGCGTACGTCGACTGCGTCGCGAGGCGGCGCAAGCTCGACAGGTGCGACCGCACGGTCCCGGTGTACGCGGGCGAGAGCAAGTTGCAATACGTCCGGCTGCGCTACTCTCCCTTCCAGGTCGCTTTGCCCGCAGTGGGCCCCACGCAGCTCCGGGTCTGCAGCGCCAAGGGCACGACCACGACGCTGCACGCGCGCAAGAGCGCGCCGGTGCAGCTCACGTCGATCGACCCGGATACCTTGGCGGCGACCTTCAGCGAGGACGTCTCCTGGACCTTCACCCAGCTCTGCTCGGCCGGCGAGGTCACGTTGAGCCTGCCCTCGGGAGCGGCCACCTGGTACCTGCTCTTCGACTCGCCCAACGCGCTCGTCGGCGCGACGCCGGGCCACGACATCTACCGGATCGACGCGAGCCGCACCGGGATCGCATCCCGCCCGGCATCGGCGGCTGCGCCGACGTGTGTCCCGCCCTTCCTCGCCGTCACCCCCGCGTCGGCCAGCGCTCGACCGAACGGGACCGTGCTCTTCACCGCGAGTGGCGGGTCGGGCTCCGGCTATGCGTGGTCTCTCGTGGCGAATGCATCGGGCAGCTCCGTGAGCTCGACCGGCGCCTACACGGCAGGTCCGACCAGCGGCGTCACCGACGTCGTCCAGGTGACCGACTCCTTCGGAAACACCGCCACCCGCGACGTGACCGTCGAGCGGGCGTCGAGCGCCAGCGCTGGCTGCGGCTGTGGCACCACCGCCGCGGCGCCGGCGACGCTCTGGCTGGGCGTCGCCCTCGTGCTGAGCCGATGGCGGAAGCGCGCCGGACGTCCGTCGAGAGGCGAAGGATGACCGCGCTGCTGGTGCTCCTCGCCACGTTCGCCGCGGACGGAGTCGACGCCTAATCCGCCGTCGCCGCCCGCTCGGCCTGCTCGTGGCGCGCCTGCTCCTCCATCACGAGCTGCGAGACGGTGCGCTTCAGCTGGTTGAACTCCACGGACGCGGTGTCGCGCGGGCGCGGGAGCTTCACCGGAACGATCTGCTTCACGCGGCCGGGGCGGTAGGTCATCACGACCACGCGGTCGGCGAGGTAGATGGCCTCCTCGATGCCGTGCGTGACGAAGACGACCGTCTTGCCGAGCTCGGCCCACAGCCGCAGGAGCTCGTCCTGGAGGTTCCGGCGCGTGAGCGCGTCGAGGGCGCCGAACGGCTCGTCCATGAGCAGCATGGGCGGGTCGATGGCGAGGACGCGCGCGATCGCGACGCGCTGGCGCATGCCTCCGGAGAGGTCCTTCGGGAAGCGATCGCGGAAGTCGGAGAGCCCGAGCTGCCGGAGGAGCGCCGAGACCTTCTCGCGCACGACCTGCCGCGGCTCGCCGCGCAGCTCGAGCCCGAACCCGACGTTCGCCTCGACCGTCATCCACGGGAAGAGCGCGTACTCCTGGAACACCATCGCGCGGTCGGGGCCGGGGCCCGTGACGGGCCGACCGTTCGCGAGGACGGTGCCCGCGGTGGGCGGCGCGAAGCCGGCGATCGCGTTGAGGAGCGTCGACTTGCCGCAGCCCGAGGGGCCGAGGAGGCAGACGAGCTCGCCGGGCGCGACGTCGAGGTCGATCCCGTCGAGCGCGACGACCTCGCGTCCGCCCGTCCGGAACGCCTTGCGTACCGCCGCGATGTGGACCGCCGGCTCAGGCATGGTCAGCTCTCCATCCCGCGATGCCAGCGCAAGAGCCAGCGGTTGAGGCGGTTCATGAGGACGTCGATGCCGAGGCCGCACAGACCGATCGTGATCATCCCCGCGATGATCTTGTCCGACCACATGAACTCGCGCGCCTCGAGGATGCGGTAGCCGAGGCCCTTGTTCACCGCCGTCATCTCCGCGACGATCACCACGATGAAGGCGACGCCGATCCCGACCCGGACGCCGGTCAGGATGTAGGGCATGGCGGCGGGCAGGATGACGCGCCGGAAGAGCGTCGCCTCGTTCGCGCCCAGGTTCTGCGCCGCGCGGACGTAGATCGCGTCCACGTTGCGCACGCCCGCGATGGTGTTCACGAGCACCGGGAAGAACGCGCCGAGCGAGATGAGGAAGAACGCGGGAGGGTTCCCGAGCCCGAACCAGAGGATCGAGAGCGGGATGTAGGCGATGGGCGGGATGGGGCGCAGGATCTCCAGCAGCGGGCTCATGAGCTCGTAGACGATGGGCTTGCGGCCCATGAGCAGGCCCAGCGGCAGCGCGATCCCGCCGCCGATGAGGAACCCGACGACCACGCGAGAGAGGCTCCCCACGGCGTCCTGCGGCAACTCGCCGGAGAAGAGCCACGCGAGGCGGCTCTCCTGCGAAGGATCGTATTGCTGCGCCGGGGCGAGGTAGAGCCACCAGCGCACGACGACCTGCGACGGCGCGGGGAGGATGGCGGGCGAGATCTTCCCGGCCCGCGAGAGCGCTTCCCAGAGGACGAGGACGATCGTGGGGACGAGGAGCGACTTCGCGAGCCGGCCGAGCCCGTTTCGCACCTACTTGATCCCCAGCTCCGCCTTCGCCTTCCGCAGCAGATCGAGCTTCACCCACTCCGATGCCGGCGGAGGGCTCCGCAGCTTCCCCACGCCGTACCTCACCATGAGGTCCGTCGTCGCCTGGATGTGGTCCACGGTGAGGTCGTAGGTGAAGGCAGCGTTCGACATCGCGTCCTTGTACTCCTGATCCGAGAGCTGCCCCTTGAAGAGCTGCTCGCGCACGTACTTCTCGGCGAGCGCGGGCTTCTCGAGGAACGTCTTCGTCGCCTCGACGAAGCACTTCATCACGCGCAGCGCGACGTCGGGCTTCTCCTTGTAGAGCTTCTCCGTCATCACCATGACGCGCACCGGCTCGCCGAGCGGCGTGTCGTAGGGCTTCACGATCTCGTCCCCGATGCCCTTCGCGATGGCCTGCGTGGACTGCGGCTCGGACTGGCACATGGCGTCGATCTGCTTCTGCGAGAGCGCCTGGTTCAGGTCGGCGTAGGCGAGGTAGAGGATGAAGACGTCGCCCTTCCCCGGCTGATCGCTCCACGACAGCCCGGCCTTGGCGAGCTCGGCGAAGAGCACGATCTCCTGCGCGCCGCCGCGGGCGACGCCCACCTTCTTGCCCTTGAGCTGCGCGAGCGACGTGAGGCCGAGGTCCTTGCGCCCGACGATGCGCACGCCTCCCTTCGCGAAGCCCGCCACCGCGTACACCGGCGAGCCGGCGGTCCGGCCTGCGATGGCGCCGTCGGCGGCCGAGGCCGCGATGTCGATCTCGCCGGCCACGATGGCGGGGAGGATGTCGATCCCCTTCGGGAAGACGCGCTCCTCGACGCGCAGCCCGTACTTCGGGCCGATCTCCTTCATGTACGAGACGGCGCCGTAGTGGGCGAATCGCAGATTTCCCAGCCGGACCACGTCCTCTGCAGCCGCCGGGCGCGCGCAGAGCGCGGCCAGGACGGCGAGCGAGCCGAGACGCCTCATGCTGTCATCCCCCTCGTCGAAAGGACCTAGAACGCGACCTTCGGGAGCCGCTTCAACGACTCCCGGATCTTCTCCTCGGGGTACTCGAAGTCCTCGAGGTGGCCCGACAGATACGCGTCGTACGCGGCCATGTCGAGCTGGCCGTGGCCGGAGAGCCCGAAGAGGATGGTGCGCTGCTTGCCCTCCTCCTTGGCCCGGAGCGCCTCGTCCACGGCGGCGCGGATGGCGTGCGAAGCCTCGGGGGCGGGCACGAGCGCCTCGGTGCGCGCGAAGGTCACGGCCGCCTCGAAGCAGGGCTTCTGCGGATAGGCGCGCGCCTCGATCTGGCCGGCCGCGACGAGCTGCGACACGAGCGGCGAGGCGCCGTGGTAGCGCAGGCCGCCGGCGTGGATCCCGGGCGGCATGAAGTCGTGACCGAGCGTGTACATCTTCGCGATGGGCGCCATCTTCGCGGTGTCGCCGTAATCGTACGCGTAGACGCCCTTCGTGAGCGTCGGGCAGGAGGTCGGCTCCACCGCGAGCACCCGGACCTGCTTGCCGGCCGCGCGGTCCGCCAGGAACGGGAAGGCGAGGCCGGAGAAGTTCGAGCCGCCGCCGTGGCACCCGATGACGACGTCCGGATAGTCTCCGGTCATCCGCATCTGCTCCTTCGCCTCGAGCCCGATGACGGTCTGGTGCAGGAGCACGTGGTTGAGGACGCTCCCCAGGGCGTAGTGCGTGTCGTCGTGCGTCGCGGCGTCCTCGACCGCCTCGGAGATGGCGATGCCGAGCGAGCCGGGGCTCTCGGGGTCCTGGGCGAGCACGGCGCGGCCCGCGTTCGTGTGGGGCGACGGCGAGGCGAACACCTTCGCGCCCCACAGCTGCATGAGCGACTTGCGGTACGGCTTCTGCGTGAAGGACACCCTCACCATGTAGACCGTGCACTCGAGCCCGAAGATCTGGCACGCGAGGGCGAGCGAGCTGCCCCACTGGCCGGCGCCGGTCTCGGTGGCGAGACGCTTCGTCCCGGCGAGCTTGTTGTAGTAGGCCTGCGGGACGGCCGAGTTCGGCTTGTGCGACCCGGCTGGCGAGACGCCCTCGTACTTGTAGTAGATGTGGGCCGGCGTCCCGAGCGCCTGCTCCAGGCGGCGCGCGCGGAAGAGCGGCGTCGGCCGCCACAAGCGGTAGATGTCGCGCACCGCGTCGGGGATCGCGATCCAGCGCTCGGTCGAGACCTCCTGCTCGATGAGCGCCATCGGGAAGAGCGGGGCGAGGTCCTGCGGGCCGATGGGCTTCAGCGTCCCGGGATGGAGGACCGGCGCGAGCGGCCCCGGCATGTCGGGGATGGCGTTGTACCAGTGCGTCGGGAGCTGCTTCTCGCCGAGCAGGAACTTGGTCTCCATGCGCCTCGCCCTTCGAAGGGAGTGGTGAACCGGCGATCCGACCCGAACCGGGGCATAAGGTCAAGCCAGCGAGCCCTCTGGAGACCGCTCGTGCCCGAGGCGCCCGGCGGCCGGCTGTCTCGCGAGGGCCGGGCCGCGCGCACCTCCCCGCGCCTACCTTGAGCCGAGATGCTCGCGGAGGCGGAACAGCTGGCGCGCGGCGCCGAGGAGCCCCGGCGGGCGGAGCTGGTGATCGGCCTCCACGGCGGCGCGGACGTGGGCGAGGCGGTCCGGACGGGGCACCGCATCGGGCGGCAGCTCGGGACCGCCTACCCCGACCGGAGCGCGGTCGTGCTGCTCCTCTCGCAGGCCGCCCCCGACCCGGCCGCGCTCGCCGCGCCCGATCCGCGGGAGCCGCCCGCCCGCGTGCCGCTCCTGCCGTGGAGCCGCCCCGGCCAGACGTCGCTCGAGGCCTTGCTGCGGGCGACCGAGACCTTCGACGCCGCGGCGTGCGCGCTCGTCACCGCGGACGCCGGCCACGGCGGGACCGAGCTCGTGGCGCCCATCCTCGCCGACGGCTTCGACTTCGTGTGCCCGTGCTACGGCACGCACCGCTTCGAGAACGTGGTCACGACCGGCATCGTCTACCCGCTCACCCGCGCGCTCTTCGGCAAGCGCCTGCGCGAGCCCATCGGCAAGGAGCTCGCGATCTCGCGCCGGCTCGCGGCGCACCTCCTGGGCGAGGGCTGGCACGCCGATCCCGCCCATGCGGGAGACCGCCTGTGGCTCGTCACGGCGGTCCTCTCGCGCGAGTTCCAGGTCTGCCAGTCGTACCTGGGCGGGCGGCCGCCCCGCGCGGCCGAGCCGGCCGCCGACCTCGCCGCATCGCTCGCGCACGTGCTGGGCCTGCTCTTCCACGAGATGCGGCTCCACGCGGCCGCGTGGCAGCGCGTGAAGGGCTCCCAGCCACTCAAGACGTATGGCGAGCCGGCGCTGCCGGACGGCGACCCAGGGCAGCCCCAGATCGGGCCCATGCTGTCCGCGTTCCAGCTCGGGTATCAGGAGCTGGGGCGGCTCTGGGGCGCCGTGCTGCCGCCGCAGACGCTCCTCGCGCTGAAGCGCCTGACGCGCGTCCCCGAGGAGAGCTTCTGCGTGGACGACGCGCTCTGGGCGCGGATCGTGTACGACTTCGCCGTCGGCTACCACCTCGCCGTCATGGACCGGGCGCTCCTCCTCCGCTTGATCACGCCGCTCTACCTCGGCTGGGCGGCGGGCTTCGCGCGCGAGGTGCGCGAGACCGATCCGGCCGGCGTGGAGGCCCGCATCGAGCGCCTCTGCCGCGCGTTCGAGGTCGCGAAGCCCTACCTCATCTCGCGGTGGCGCTGGCCCGACCGCTTCAACCCTTGAAGGAGCACGCCATGTGGGGAGACGTCGAGCAGGCGTTCACGAACGGTCTTCACCAGGTCGCGCTGGCGGTCGCCGCGTTCCTGCCCGGCATCCTCACCATGCTGCTCGTCCTCGCCTTCACGGTCGCGCTCGCGTTCCTGGTGCGCTTCGCGCTGCGCCGCTCGCTCGCGGGCATCGACTTCGACCGGCGCGTCCATCGCTGGGGCCTCACCTCGACCGGCGAGTGGACGCCCCGCAACGCGCCCACGGCCATCGCCGCCCACGCGGGCTTCTGGTTCGTCCTCCTGGTCGGGTTCCTCGCCGGCCTCGACTCGCTCAACACGCGCGTCACCGACGCGCTCGCGCAGCGCACGCTCGAGTGGCTCCCCAACCTGCTCGGCGGCGCCGCCATCTTCGCGGTCGGAATCGTGGTCGCCCGCTTCCTCGAGCGAACCTCACTCATCAGCGCGGTGAACATGCAGATCCAGTCCGCCCGCGTCATCAGCCTGGGGGTGAAGTGGCTCACGGTCCTCTTCGCCACCGCGCTCGCCCTGCAGCACGTCCACGTCGGCGGCTCGATCCTGACCGTCTCGTTCGCGGTGGTCTTCGGGGGCATCGTGCTCGCGCTCGCCCTCGCCGTCGGCCTCGGCTCGCGCGAGGCGGTCAGCCGGAGCTGGGAGCGTCAGTGGCACGACGAGAAGGCGGCGGCCGAGGAGGGGCGCGAGCTCCACCACATGTGAGGGACGCTACGGCAGGTCGGAGGGCTCGGTCAGCTCGAACCAGTAGAAGCCGTAGGCGCCGAGGGTGATGGGGTAGTTCGCCTCGCCGATGCGCGGGAACTCCGTGTACCCGAACATCTCGACGGGCGTGTGGCCACGGAAGCGCTGCAGCGGGAGCTGCGCCGGCTGGGCGAAGCGCGAGAAGTTCGCAACGCACAGGATGATGTCGTCGCCCCAGCGGCGCAGGTAGGCGAGCACGGCCCGGTTCTCGACCGGCAGGAACTCGATGGACCCGCGGCCGAACACCTTGAAGAGCTTCCGGAGGCCGATCATGTTGCGCATCCACTGCAGCAGCGAGGACGGGTTCTCGAGCTGCGCCTCGACGTTCACGGTCCGGTAGCCGTACACCGGGTCCATGATGGGCGGGCTGTAGAGGGCCGCCGGGTTGGCCCGCGAGAAGCCGGCGTTGCGATCGTCGCTCCACTGCATGGGCGTGCGGACGCCGTTGCGATCGCCGAGGTACACGTTGTCGCCCATCCCGATCTCGTCGCCGTAGTAGAGGATGGGCGTCCCCGGGAAGGAGAAGAGCAGGCTGTTCAGGAGCTCGATGCGCCGCCGGCTCCCCTCCATGAGCGGGGCGAGCCTGCGCCGGATGCCGAGGTTGACCCGCATCCGGGGATCGGCGCTGTAGGCGAGATACATGTAGTCGCGCTCGTCGTTCGTCACCATCTCGAGCGTCAGCTCGTCGTGGTTTCGCAGGAAGAGCGCCCACTGGCAGCCCGGCGGGATGGCCGGCGTCTGCGCCATGATGTCGACGATGGGCTTCGTGTCCTCGAGCCGCAGCGCCATGAAGATGCGCGGCATGAGGGGGAAGTGGAACGCCATGTGGCACTCGTCGCCCTCGCCGAAGTACGGGCGGACGTCGGCGGGCCACTGGTTCGCCTCGGCCAGCAGCAGGCGGCCGGGGTAGCTCTGGTCGAGGTGGGCCCGGATGCGCTTGATGACCTCGTGCGTGGCGGGGAGGTTCTCGCAGTTCGTGCCCTCGGCCTCGACGAGGTACGGGATCGCGTCGAGGCGGAAGCCGTCCACGTCCATGTCGAGCCAGAAGCGCATCACGTCGAGCATCTCGCGCAGGGCCCGCGGGTTCTCGAAGTTGAGGTCGGGCTGGTGGCTGAAGAACCGGTGCCAGTAGTAGGCGCGCGCCTCCGCGTCCCACGTCCAGTTCGACTTCTCCGTGTCGGTGAAGATGATGCGCGCGTCCTTGTACTTCTGGTCCGTCTCGCTCCAGACGTACATCTCGCGGTCGGCCGAGCCCGGTGGCGCGCGCCGCGCGGCCTGGAACCAGGGGTGCTCGTCCGAGGTGTGGTTGACGACGAGCTCCACCAGCACCCGGATGCCGCGCTCGTGGGCGGCGCCGACGAGGCGCTTGAAGTCGTCGAGCGTGCCGTACGAGGGGTGGACGTCGCGGTAGTCGGAGATGTCGTAGCCGTCGTCGCGCTGCGGGGAGGGGAAGAAGGGCAGGAGCCACAGGCAGGTGATGCCGAGGTCCTGCAGGTAGTCGAGCTTCTCGATGAGCCCCGCGAAGTCGCCGACGCCGTCGTTGTTCTTGTCGAAGAAGGCGCGGACGTGCGTCTCGTAGATGATCGCGTCCTGGTACCAGTGGGGATCGCTCGGGCGGCGGGCCATGAGGTGGATGCGCCCGGCGGGCCGGACACTGCTGAACGTAGGCGCGCCGGGGGCGGGCGCGCAAAGCGGCGCGGGGTGCGAACCCGCGAGGGCAAGCCTGGCCGGACGCCGGGCGGGCGGCCGCGGAGAGCGCGGGCTACGCCATGACCTCGCCCCCGTCCACGTGGATGCACTGTCCGTGGATGGCGGGGTTGAGCACGATCGCGAGCGCCGCGGCCGCGACCTCCTCCGGCAGCGACGCGCGCCCGAGGGGGTTCGCCTGGAGGAGGGCGGCGCGCGCGTCCTCGGGCGACCGCTTCGTCGCCCTTGCCACGGCCGCGATGGCGTCGTCCATCATGCGCGTCTCGGTCCAGCTCGGCGCGACGGCGTTCGCGGTCACGCCCTTCCGCCCGCACTCGGCTGCGATGGAGCGGGTGAGCCCGACGAGCGCGTGCTTCGAGGCGGAGTAGGCGGCGCCGTACTTGAGGCCGATCTTGCCCGCCACCGACGCGACGTTGAGGACGCGCCCGAAGCCGCGCGCGTACATCGAGGGCAGGCAGGCGCGGACGAGGAGGAACGGCGCCGTGACGTTCACCGCCATGACGCGGTCCCAGGTGGCGTCGTCGATCCGCTGGACCGGCCCGCTGGCGTCGACGCCGGCGTTGTTCACGAGGATGTCGATGGGCCCGAGCTCGAGGGCGACCCTGGCGGCGACCGCCGCCGGCGCGCTCCGCTCCGCCAGGTCCGCCTCGACGGCGAGCGCGCGGCGCCCGCTCGCGGAGAGCGCCCGCGCCACCTCCTCCAGCTCTCCGCGCGTGCGCGCCACCACCGCGACGTCGGCGCCGGCCCGCGCGACCGCCAGCGCGATGGCGCGCCCGATCCCGCGCCCCCCGCCCGTCACGAGCGCCACGCGACCCTGGAGGTCGTCCATGGATCCCTCCCGTCCGCTCACCGCAAGGCGGCGAACACGTGCTCCGCGGCCCAGCGCGCCACGGCGAAGATGGTGAGCTGCGGGTTCACCCCGAGCGAGGTCGGGAAGACCGAACCGTCCACGACGAAGGCGTTCTCGTGCGCGTGGAGCTTCAGCTCCGGGCTCGTGACCGACCGCTCCGGGTCGCGCCCCATGGCGCAGCCGCCCATCTGGTGCGCCGTGAAGAGCTGCACGCGGCAGGGCTCCCAGGGCGCGCGGTCGAGCTTCCCGAGGTCGGCGTCGCTCGCGAGCTCGACCGGGTCCTCATGCAGCGAGAGCACCGTCTCGGCGCCGGCGGCGAGGTGGACGCGCGCGAGCGCCTTGCACCCCTCGCGGAGCGCCTCCCACACCTCGGGCCGGATGGCGTAGTCGATCTTGACGCGGCCGTCCTGCCGGAGCGACACCGTGCCGCCCTCCTCGCCGGGCAGGAACCCGTCCACCGTCAGCGCGATGAGCGCCGACGCGTGGGGCAGCTTCTCCATGAGCGCCTCGTGGCGCGCGCCGAACCCGCCGAGCGCCGTCGCGGCGAGCATGGGGTGGACCGGCGCCGCCTCGAGGAAGAAGCCCACCTTCCCCGGCCCGCGCTCGATGAACTGGTGGGACGCGACCGACTGCGGCGCGCCATAGTAGCCCTCGATCTTCCGAGGGAAGACGCCGATCATGCCCGCGACCGGGTGCAGGAACGTGCGCGCGCCCACCTTGCCGGCGAGGTCGATCCCGCTCCGCAGGAGGAGGGCGGGCGTGTTGATGGCGCCGCCGGACAGGACGAGGAGCTTCGGCCGCACGACGACGCGGCGGCCGGTGGGCCGGTCCGTCCGCGGGTCGAGCACCTCGGCGTGCACCGCCGTGAAGCGCCGCCCGGACCGCTCGAGCCGCACCGCGCGCGTGTTCGCGTAGACCCGCGCCCCGTGCCTCACCGCGTCGGGGACGTAGGTGCGGTCCATCGAGGTGCGCGCGCCGATGGGGCAGCCCATCCCGCAGTAGCCGAGATTGGCGCAGCCCTCGACGTTGCGACGCGTGCGCGCCCGCTCCCAGCCGAGCCGCGCCGCGCCGTCGTAGAGGACGCGGTTGTTCGCGTTCACCTCGTCCTCGGGCTGCTCGTGGATGTGGAGGCGCTCCTCGACCGCCGCGAAGTGCGGAGCGAGGGCCTCGGTCGAGAGCGCGTCGATCCCGTACGCGGAACGCCAGTGCGCGAGCACGCGGTCCGGCGTGCGAAAGCTCGTCGTCCAGTTGACGGCGGTCGAGCCGCCCACCGCGCGACCCTGGAGGATGGTGATGGCGAGGTCCGCCGTCGCGCGCTGCCCGTGGTCCTGGTAGAGGCGCGGGTACGCCGTCGCCTCCTGCATGTCCGCGTCGCCGGGCTTGAAGGAGCCGCCCTCCTCGAGCACGACCACGCGCGCGCCGCGCTCGGCGAGGCGCGCCGCCACAACCGCGCCGCCCGCGCCCGAACCGACGACGCACACGTCCGGGCGAACCTCGACGTCGGAGGTGACGTCGCGCCCGGTGAGGATGCGGCCCGCGTCTCCGCGCTCAGCCATCTCCGTTCACCTTGGGGTCGATGAGGGGCAGCGCGGGGTCGACGGGCTCGTCGGCGAACGGCTTCGCGATGACGTGGGGGCGGCGCCGCGCGGGGCGGGGCTGGGCCGGCGCCGCGTCCGGCGGCGCGGTGGCGGACGCGGGCTCGGCCCGGGTCGGCTCGGGGCGGGTGGGCTCGACCGCGCCGGGGCGGATGGGAGGACCGGGATATCCGACCGCGGCCCACGTCTCCGGCGACGCGTAGTACGAGGCGTAGACGAGCCGCTTCAGCGCCTTGAACCCCGTCCGGCGCAGCGCGATCCGGCTCTGCGCCCACCCGGCGAGGCGCCGGTCTTGCCGGTCGGGCGTGGAGGCGGTGAAGAGCTGGGCCT
>DASWDS010000284.1:0-3819 GCA_036395165.1 Anaeromyxobacteraceae bacterium
TCTCGACGCTCTTCATCGGGACGACGCCGTTCGGCTCGCTCGCCGCCGGGGTGGCGGCGGCGCGCTTCGGCGTCGCGCGCGTGCTGCTCGCGGGGGCCGTCGTCGTGCTCGCCGCGAGCGCCGTCTTCCACGTCGTCCTGCCCGCCCTGCGCCGCACCGTGCTCGCGCAGCACCCGACGCTCTTCCCGCCCACGCAGCAGGTGCCATGAAGCCCGCCCACTGGCGCTCGCCGCAGGCGTCGTGACCTTCGCCCGCGATCGCGAGCGCAGGTGAGCTTCTGGAGAACGGTTGTCCAGGTGCTAGGATGTCCGGGTGATCGTCCTGGGCATCGATCCCGGCTCGCGGAGGTGTGGCTACGGCGTCGTCGAGCGCGCCGGGACGCGCCTCGCGCGCGTCGCCTCGGGCGTGCTCGTTCCGGGCGAGCTGCCGATGGCGGAGCGGCTCGGGCTCATCCTCGACGGCCTCTCCGCCGTCCTCGCCGGCTCCGAGCTCGACGCCGTCGCGATCGAGACCGCGTTCTGCGGCCGCTCCCCGCGCTCGGCGCTGGCGCTCGGTCAGGCGCGCGGCGTCGCGCTCGCGGCGGCCGCGCAGGCCGGGCTCCCCGTCTTCGAGTACGCGCCGGCCGAGGTGAAGCGCGCCTTCACCGGGAACGGCCGCGCCGACAAGGCGCAGATGGTCCGCACCGCGCGCGCGCTCTTCGGCCTCCAGGCGCGCCTCTCCGACGAGGCCGACGCGCTGGCGCTCGCGGTGTGCCACCTCGCGAGACGGGTCGCGAGCCCGCCCCCGCCCTCTTCCAGGGAGAGGGCGACGAAGACCCGGTCGCGCCTGCTCCCGTCCGTTCGCCGCTACGAAGAGGTGCCATGATCGCCCGCCTCACCGGGCTCGTCGCCGAGAAGGGCGACGGCCACGCCATCCTCGACGTGAACGGGGTCGGATACCGCGTGCAACTCTCGGCGGTCTCGCTCTCGTCCCTGCCGCCACCCGGCGAGAGGGCGTCGCTCCGGACCTACACGCACGTCCGCGAGGACGCGCTCCAGCTCTTCGGCTTCGCCTCGGAGGAGGAGGAGTCGGTCTTCCGCGAGCTCATCGCGGTGAAGAACGTCGGGCCGCGCGCGGCGCAGAACATCCTCTCCGGCATCGAGGCGCGCGACCTCGCGCGCGCGGTGGCGGACGGGGACGTGGCGCGCCTCACCAAGGTGCCCGGGATCGGCAAGAAGACCGCGGAGCGGCTCGTCCTGGAGCTGAAGGAGAAGCTCGTCTCGCTCGCGCGCGCGGCGGCCCCGCGCGCCCTGGCGGGCGGCCCCTTCGAGCAGCTCGAGCAGGCGCTCCTCGGCCTCGGCTTCAGGCCGGCGCAGGCGGAGGCGGCGGTGGAGGCGCTCCGCGACGGCGCCGAGGGCAAGGCGATCGACGAGCTCCTCCGCGACGCGCTGAAGCTCCTGCGGCAGTAGCGTGTCGGGCGCATCTGCTATACGGGCGACCATGATTCGCGAACACGCGAGCGGAGCGAGCGCGCCGGGGCGAGGGGGCGCAGCCCCCTTTTCAAAATGACCCCACGCCCCGTCCGAGACGTGTCCGCCGAGGCGAAGGGCGGGGAGGAGCGGCTCGAGCAGTCGCTCCGGCCCGCCACCTTCGAGGAGTACGTCGGCCAGGAGAAGCTCGTCGCGAATTTCCGCGTCTACGCCCAGGCGGCGCGCACGCGCGGCGACGCGCTCGACCACGTGCTGCTCTCGGGACCGCCCGGGCTCGGCAAGACCTCGCTCGCGCACATCCTCGCGCGCGAGCTCCGGGTGAGCTTGCACGTCACGAGCGGCCCGGCGCTGGTGAGGAAGGGCGACCTGGCGGGGCTCCTCACCGCGCTCGCCCCGCGCGACATCCTCTTCATCGACGAGATCCACCGCCTCTCGCCCGCGGTGGAGGAGGCGCTCTACCCGGCGATGGAGGACTTCCGCTTCGACGTCGTCCTCGGCGCCGGGCTCGGCGCGCAGACGATGGAGATGAAGCTCGAGCGCTTCACGCTCGTCGGCGCCACGACGCGCACCGGGCTCCTCGCGAGCCCGCTGCGCGACCGCTTCCCCATCCAGGACCGCCTCGACTACTACGCTCCCGCCGAGCTGAAGGAGATCGCGGAGCGTGCCGCGCGGAAGCTCGGCCTCGAGATGGACGCCGCGGCGGCGGAGGAGCTGGCGCGCCGCGCCCGCGGGACGCCGCGCATCGCCATCCGGCTCCTGCAGCGCGCGCGCGACTTCGCCCAGGTGGAGGGCGACGGGCGGCTCGACCGGCGCATCGTCGACCTGACGCTCTCGCGGCTCGAGGTGGACGCGAACGGGCTCGACGCGATGGACCGCCGCATCCTCGCCTGCGTCATCGACACCTTCGGCGGTGGGCCGGTCGGCATCGAGGCGGTGGCGGCCGCCGTCGGCGAGGAGTCGGGGACGCTCGAGGACGTCTACGAGCCGTTCCTCGTTCGCGAGGGCTACCTGGCGAGGTCGCCGCGCGGCCGCATCGCGCTGCCGCCCGCGTACGCGCACCTCGGCAAGGCGAGGCCGGGCGGCAGGCAGGGCGGGCTGCTCTGACTCGTGTTTCGCCGATCTCGTCGGGTCAGAGGTGGGGGGTCTGGGGGGAGCGGCGTTCGCTCCCCCCAGGTTGAGGGCTTGCGAAGCGAAGCGTAGCAAGCCCGGAAATCCCTCTGACTCGCCTATGCAACCGCTCGGCGAGCACGAAAACGGCGAAAGGCGAGTCTGAGCGCTATCTCCGGGCGGCCGGGGCTGCCGGGTGGCCGCTCGTGCTCGCCGGTGACGCGGGGGGCGCGTTGACGGCGCGGATCCCGCGCTGGCCGGCCGGGAGCTGGGGCGCCGCCGCTCCGCGGGCTCCCGCCTCCTCGACCGGCAGCGACGGCAGCGAGAACCGGAAGGTCGCGCCGCGGCCCGGACGGCTCACCACCCACAGGCGACCGCCGTGCGCCGCCAGGATCCCGTTCGCGATCGACAGCCCGAGCCCGGTGCCCTTGTAGCGGACGTCCGACGCGCGCCAGTACGCGTCGAAGATGCGCGCCTGCTGCTCGCGCGCGATGCCCGGCCCGGTGTCGCTCACGGAGAAGACGACCGCGTCGCCGCGGCGGCGGTGGCGCACCCAGACGCGCCCGCCCGGCGGCGTCACCCTGATCGCGTTCGAGAGCAGGTTCACGAGGACCTGCTGCAGGCGATCGTGGTCGGCGAGGACGCGGAGCGGCTCGGCGGCCGGCACCGAGGAGAGGTCGAGCTCCGCCTCCTCCGCTGACGCCCTGACCGCCTCGACCGCGTCCTCGATGATCCGGTCGGCCGCGAGCTCGGCGCGTTTCAGCGAGAGCCGGCCTCCGTCGATGCTGGCGAGGTCGCCGAGGTCGCCGATGATCCGGTTCATGCGGCCGCACGCCCGCTCGATCGTCGAGGACGCGGAGCGCGCGCGCTCGGGACGTGCCGCGCCGTCCATACCCCGCTCCACGATGGACGCCGCCATGCGGATCGCGCCGAGCGGGTTGCGCAGCTCGTGCGATACGACCGCGAGCATGTGCTCGCGCGCGCGGACGGCGTCGTGCGCCTGGCGGTGCAGCCGGGCGTTGTCGATGGCCATGGCGCAGCGCCCGGCGAGCTCCGTCGCGAGGGCGAGGTCGGCGGCGGCGAAGCGCCGCCCGGAGTCGATGATGCCGAAGTCGACCACGCCGAAGACGCGGCCGCGCGCGCGCAAGGGCACCGCCATGAACGACCTCAGCCCGAGTCGGTGCAGGATCTGGGCGCGCGCGTGGGTCGTCGGACCGCTGTGACCCACGAAGTCGGCCACCTC
>DASWDS010000285.1:0-3980 GCA_036395165.1 Anaeromyxobacteraceae bacterium
GCCTTCGCCGACATAGGGACCATCCAGGCGCTGCAGAGCCAGCGCGACGACCTCCTGCGCGCCGTCTCGCACGACCTCCGCAACCCGCTGCAGATCGTGCTGCTCCAGGCGGAGCGGCTGCAGCGGCTGCTCGCCGGCAGCGCGCACGAGAAGGAGCGGCTCTCGGCGGAGCGCATCGCCCACGCGTCGAAGCAGATGGGCGTCATGATCCGCGACCTGGTCGAGGCGGCGCGGATGGAGAACGGGCGGCTGGCGCTGTCGGTCCAGCCCGTCGAGCTGGGTCCCTTCCTCGAGCGGCTCCTCGCGCAGTCGGCGGGGGCGCTCGACGTCGCGCGCGTGCAGGTCGAGCTGCCGCCCGGCGTGCCGGCCGCCAGCGGCGATCCGGCGCGCCTGGAGCGGATCTTTCTGAACCTCGTCGCGAACGCGCTCAAGTACTCGCCCGAGACGACCGAGGTGCGCGTGACGGCAGGGGTGCACGACGGCAAGCTGCTCGTGTCCGTCGCCGACCGCGGCATCGGCATCGCGCCGGAGGACTTGCCGCACGTGTTCGAGCGCTTCTACCGCGGCCGGCGCACGCAGAAGTCCGACGGTCTCGGCCTCGGCCTCCACATCGTGCAGCTCCTCGTCGAGGCGCACGGCGGGCGCGTATGGGCAGAGAGCGCGCCGGGCGAGGGCTCGACGTTCTCCTTCACGCTGCCCGCGGCCACGCTGCCCGGGGCGGGAGAGCCCGCCGCCGACGGGCGTTAAACCGCGTGCAGCGCTGCGCCGTGCGCGCAGTCGTGCAGCGCCGCGAGCGCGTGGGGCGCGTCCGACGCCGCCACGAAGAACGCGGCTCGGCAGAGCCCGTGCTTTCCCTTCACCTGGAACGAGGCGTGCGACTCGACCTCGATCGCGAAGTCGAGGTGCTCGCGCTCCAGGATCTCCTTCATCTGGCGTGCGTCGTGGAGGCTGGGGGCCAGCCCGACGCACGCCACCTCTTCTCCATCGGGGACCAGCTCGTCGTAGGCGATGCGCATGGAAATCGTGTAACGGCGCGGCGGTATCGCGCATCCTTCTTGGCGGGGTGCCCTCGTAAGGGCGAAGGCTGAGCGAGCTCCGGGCCGACACCCTGACCGGGCCCTCCATGGTCCTTGAAAAGATGCCCGCTTGCGCCCATCCCTTGCTCGGCAGCGGAGGATCCTTGCACCTCGACGCCGCACCCAGCGTGAGCGCGGTCGGCCGCGCTCTCCCCAAGAACCACCTCGACCAGGAAGCGCTCATCGCCGCGCTGCGCGGCCTCTGGGCGGCGAAGCACTACAACGTGGATCGCCTCGAGGACCTGCACCGCGCCGTGCAGGTTTCGGGGAGGTACCTCGCGCTGCCGCTCGAGGGGTACGTCGGGCTCGACACCTTCGCGCGCTGCAACGACGCGTGGATCGACGCCGCGACCGGGCTCGGCGAGGCGGCGCTGCGCGACGCGCTCGAGCGCGCTGGCGTCGCCCCCGGCGACGTGGACCACCTCTTCTTCGTCACCGTCACCGGCATCGCGACGCCCTCCGTCGACGCGAAGCTCGTGAACCGGCTCGGGATGAAGGCGACCGTGAAGCGGACGCCCATCTTCGGCCTCGGGTGCGTCGCCGGCGCGGCCGGGACGGCGCGCGCCGCCGATTACCTGCGCGCCTTCCCGGGCGAGGTGGCGGTCCTCCTCTCGGTGGAGGTGTGCTCGCTCACGCTGCAGCGCGAGGACCTCTCCGTCGCGAACATCGTCGCCTCGGGCCTCTTCGGCGACGGCGCCGCGGCGCTCGTGCTGGAGGGGGGCGCCCGCGCCAGGTCGCGGGCGGGCCCGCGCGTCCTCGCCACGCGCTCCGTGTTCTACCGCGACACCGAGCGCGTCATGGGCTGGGACGTCGTGGAGTCGGGCTTCAAGGTGGTGCTCTCGGCGAAGGTGCCCGAGATCGTGCGCGAGCACGTCGGCCGGGACGTGGACGCCTTCCTCGGCGAGCACGGCCTCGCCCGGCGCGACGTGCGGCACTGGATCGCGCACACCGGGGGACCCAAGGTGCTGCAGGCGTTCGAGGGCGCGCTGGCGCTACCCGAGGGCGCGCTGGCCCGCTCCTGGCGGTCGCTGCGCGAGGTGGGAAACCTCTCCTCGGCCTCGGTGCTCTTCGTGCTGGCGGACCTCCTCGACGCGGGCGAGGCGCGGCCGGGCGATCTCGGCGTCATGGTCGCCATGGGCCCGGGCTTCTGCTCCGAGATCGTCCTCCTGGCATGGTGATCACCCTCCACGCCTACCTCGGCTTCCTCCTCGCCCTCGCCCTCGAGCGCGGCGCCGAGCTGGTGGTCTCGTCGCGCCACGCCCGCCGGCTCCTCGCGCGCGGTGGGGTGGAGGTGGGCCGCGGTCACTACCGGCCGATGGTGCTCTTCCACGCGGCGTTCCTCGTCGCCTGCGCCGCCGAGGCCGCCGCGCACCCCGCGCCGGCGCCACCGGCCGCGCTCGCAGCGGTGGGGGGCGCGCTCCTCGCGCAGGGGCTCCGCTGGTGGGCCATCGCGACGCTGGGGGAGCGCTGGTGCACGCGCGTCATCGTCCTGCGCGGCGCCGCGCCGGTCACCGGCGGACCGTACCGGTTCCTGCGGCACCCCAACTACCTCGCCGTCGTGCTGGAGATCGCTTGCGTCCCGCTGGCCTTCGGCGCCTGGCGCACGGCGCTCGCGTTCTCCGCCGGAAACGCCATCCTGCTGGCGGTGCGCATCCGCGCCGAGGAGGGCGCGCTCGGCGAGGAGTGGGCGCGCGCGTTCGGCTCCAAGCCTCGGCTCCTGCCGGGAGCACACCCGTGACGGGTCGTGAGCTCGAGATCGCGCGCGAGATCCGGCGGCTCGTCCGCGAGGAGCTCGGGCTGGAGTGGGACGGCGCCGACGGAGAGGAGCTGGCGGGCCGCCTCGACTCGCTGGCGCTCCTCTCGCTCGTGGTCGCGGTCGAGGACCGGTGGCGCTTCAAGATCACGGACGAGGACGCGGTGACGACGCGGAGCCTCGCCGATCTCGCGCGGCTCGTCGCGCGCAAGGTGGGCGGCGCGGCGGCTGAGGCGCCGCCGTGAGGCTCGCCGGACCGCCGCAGCCCGTGCCGCGCGCGGCCACCGTGGACGCGCTCCTCGCGCTCGCGGCGCGCCACGCGTCCGGCGTCACGTTCCTCGACCTCCGCGAGCGCGAGCTGCACCTCGGCTGGGCGGAGGTCCACGCGCGCGCCCGCCGCGCAGCGGCGGCGCTCCACGCGCTCGGGATCGTCCCGGGCGATCGCGTCGCGATCGTGCTCCGCACCGAGCCCGCCTTCCTCGACGCCTTCTTCGGCGCCCTCCTCGCCGGCGCGATCCCCGTGCCGCTCTACCCGCCGGTGCGCCTCGGCCGCATGGAGGAGTACGTCGCCGCCACCGCGCGCATGGTGCAGGTGGCCGGCGCGCGGCTCGTCCTCGCGCACGGCGCGGTGCGGCGCCTCCTGGGCGAGGTGGTCGCGCGCGCTCGGCCGGAGCTCGGCTGCAGGGCGGCGGACGCGCTCGAGCGCGGCCACCGCGAGCTGGCGCGGGAGTCCCGGCCCGGCGACCTCGCGCTCGTGCAGTTCTCGTCGGGGTCGACGGTGGACCCGAAGCCGGTCGCCCTCACCCACGCCGCCGTCGTCGCGCAGACCGCGTCCATCCTGGAGGTGATCCGGCCGACGCCCCAGGACCGGCTCGTGTCGTGGCTGCCGCTCTACCACGACATGGGCCTCATCGGCTGCCTGCTCGGCGCCGCGAGCTACCCCGGGCCGCTCGTGCTCATCCCGCCGGAGCACTTCCTGGCGCGCCCCGCGCTGTGGCTGCGCGCGCTGGCCCGCCACGGCGGCACCATCTCGGCGGCGCCCAGCTTCGCCTACGCCTACGCCGCCGATCGCGTGCGCGACGAGGAGCTCGCCGGCCTCGACCTCTCCCGCTGGCGCGTGGCGCTCGACGGTGCCGAGCCGGTCGCGGCCG
>DASWDS010000286.1:0-9666 GCA_036395165.1 Anaeromyxobacteraceae bacterium
GCCGCCGCGCTGCGGTCCGCCGGGGCGAGCACCCTGCGAGCGGGCACCGCCGGCGCCGCCCGCGCCGGGACGCTCGGCGCCGCGCTGCTGGTCGGCGACGCGCTGCCACAGGGGGCGGGCGTCCTGCTTCGGCGCCGCGGGGCTCGCCTCGTGTGGCGGAGTCTCGGCGGGCGGGATCGGCGTGACCTGGCCCTTCCGGATCACTACCGGGCCAGCGGACTCGGGCTTCTTCTCATCGGCCATGACGGGCGCGGGTTATAGCAGAGCCGCGCGCGGAACGGCACCTGCGGCGAGCGAGCCCTGCCGCGCACGCCGGGCATCCGCCGCGGCGGAGCGGTGGGACCGGCGGCCGGAAGGTGTTATGGAAGGCGCCCCATGGCCGACCGGGTGGTCCTCTTCGTCTCTCACGCCGATGCGGCCGCGCTGCGGCTCGCGGGCTCCTGCGCGCTCGCGGCGGCCGCGATGAACGACCGCGTCGACGTGTTCCTCTTCGGGCCGGCCCTGCGCGCCGCCGTGGAGGCCAAGGGCGACCCGGAGCACCCCGCGGCGCTCCTCCAGCGCGCCAGGCAGGCGGGGAGCTGCCGGCTGCTCGGCTGCAGCGCCAGCATGGTCGAGGAGAGGCTGGATCCGTCGTGGGTCGAGGCGGCCCTCGACGCGGTGGTGGGTTGGCCCACGGTGGTGGAGTGGAGCCGGGGCGTCGTGGATCGTTTCTTCTTCTAGGTGGTCCGCGGCCCGCCGCGCGGAAAGCCCAAGAGTGGCTCCCCGCTTCGAGGCTTGCGCCGATCGGGCGCCTCCCTGTCGGATGGCGGAACAGGCGCGCGCGCCCGGACGTTCTTCCTGACGCGCCCTCTCACGGTGGTCCATGGTCCAACTGTCGATCGATCCTCCCCCCTTCGGTGGCCGCAGCCGCGGCTCCGGTGGTAGCGGCCTCGGCCGGTACCTCGTCTATCCGCTCGTCCTCGCGATCGGCATCGCCGGCGGCTTCGTCGCCGGCCGGCGGACCGCTCCCAAGGCCCCACCGCCCGGTCCCCACCCGACCGCCTCCGCGCCCGCGACGGGCTCGCCGGCGTTCCCGCCGGCCGTGACGCCGGCAGCCCCGGCCACGCCGCCCAGGGCGACCGCCGCCGCGCCGGTGCCGCCTGGGGCGGCGCAGGCTCCCGCTGCACCGGGCATGGCCGCGCCGCCGCCCGCGTCCGCCACGCCCGCGGGCGCGCCGCAGGGACCGCTCGTCCGCCGCATCAGCGTCACGCTCAAGGGCCCGCTGGAGGAGAGCGTGGCCGCGGCGCTGCCGCCCGCCGAGAAGGCGTGGGGCGAGCAGCTCACGCAGGTCATGAACCGCATCCTGGTGTGGTCGATGCGGGTCTCGCGCGACGCGCGCAAGGGCGACAAGCTCGAGGTGCTGTACGAGCTGCCCACGGCGCAACCGACGGAGATCCAGGCCATCGGCGACGCTGGCCCCGCGACGAAGGAGCCGGTCGTGCTCGCGCTGCGCTACGGCTCGCAGAAGCTCGGGAAGCTCCTCACCGCCTACCGCTTCAAGCCGGAGGGAGCTCCTTTCGCGCGTTACTACACGAGCGCGGGCGTCGAGGTGGAGGAGCACCTCGTGGACAGCCCGATCGCCGACTACGAGCAGGTGACGTCGCTCCTGCGAGACGGGCGCCGCCACAAGGGCGTCGACTTCAAGGCGCCGGTCGGGACGCCGGTGCGCTCCCCGTTCGACGGCGAGATCACGCGGCGCAACTGGCACTTCTCCGCGAACGGCAACTGTCTCGAGCTGGTGGACGCGAGCAGCCGGCGCCACGCCATCTTCCTGCACCTCGAGGCGGCGCCCAAGGAGATGCAGCCGGGGCGGAAGGTGAGGAAGGGCGAGGTGATCGCGAAGTCGGGCAACAGCGGCCACTCCACGGCGCCGCACCTGCACTACCAGCTCGAGGCGCCGGACGGGCGCGTCCTCGATCCGTTCGCGGTCCTCGCAACGCGCCAGGTGAAGCTCGAGGGCGCGGCGAAGACCGGCTTCGACGCCGAGCGGTCCAGGCTCGACCCGATGCTGGTGGCGAACCGCTAGAGCTGGTTCGGGGGTGTCGGGGGCGGAGCCCCCGACTTCGATCGACGGCGAAGCCGGCGGCCGCTCGCGTCAGCGAGCGAATGCGCCGTAGGCGCCGCCGCCGGCCGGGGAGAGGGTTGGCGGCCCACGAAACGAAAGAGCCGCCCGTTGCCGGGCGGCTCTCGGCCTTCAAGTTACACGAAGGACCTCGTCAGTCCTCGAGGCCCTTGCGCCCGCCGGCGGCGGCCCACTCCTCGAGCATCGCCGTCGTGACCGACTTCGGACGCTCGATCGCGTAGCCGAGCGCACGGTCCCACACGATGTTCGAGAGGACGCCGAGCGCGCGCCCGACGCCGAACAGGACCGTGTAGAAGTCCCACTCGCGGACGCCGTAGTGCCACTGGATGACGCCGGAGTGCGCGTCCACGTTCGGCCACGGGTTCTTGGTCTTGCCGTGCTCGGTGAGGACGCCCGGCGCCACCTTGTAGATCATGTTCACGAGCTGGAAGAGCGGATCATCCGGCAGGTGCTTCTTCGCGTACTCGTTCTGGGCGACGTAGCGCGGGTCCGTCTTGCGCAGCACGGCGTGCCCGTAGCCCGGGATGACCTGGCCGCCCTTGAGGGTGTCCCAGAGGAACGCCTTCAGCTCCTCTTCGGTCGGGATCTTCCCGCCCAGCTTCTTCATCACGTTCTGGATCCAGCCGAGCACCTCCTGGTTCGCGAGGCCGTGCAGCGGGCCCGCGAGGCCGTTCAGGCCGGCGGAGAGCGAGTAGTAGGCGTCCGACAGCGCCGACGCGACGAGGTGCGTCGTGTGCGCCGAGACGTTGCCCGACTCGTGATCGGAGTGGAGGATGAAGTACATGCGCGCGACGTCGTCGTACGGGCGCGCCACGCCCATCATGTGGGCGAAATTGCCGCCGAAGTCGAGCTTCGGATCCGGCGCGATGTGCGTGTCGCCCCGGTACTTCATCCGGTAGATGTACGCGGCGACCTGCGGCAGCCGCGCGAGGAGGTTCATCGAGTCCTCGAACATCGCGTCCCAGTAGTCGTTCTTCTTCATGCCCTCGGCGTAGCGGTGGGCGAAGATCGACTCGCGCTGCATCGCCAGCACGGCCGAGGACAGCATCGTCATGGGATGCGCGTCGCGGGGCATCGCGCGGAGCACGTCGAACACGTACGCCGGCACCGCCGCGCGGGAGCGCCAGTCCTCCTCGACCTCGCGCGCCTGCTCGACGGTGGGGATGTCGCCCGTGAGGAGGAAGTAGAAGAACGACTCGACCGTCGGCTGCTCGAAGCCGGGAACGCGCGGGAGCGCCGCGAACGTCTCCGGGATCGTCTTGCCCCGGAAGCGGATGCCCTCCTGCGGGTCGAGATACGAGATGTCGGTGACGAGACTGCGCACGTCACGTGCGCCGCCGATCGCCTGGCTGATGGTCACGTGGTCGATGACCACGTTGCCGTGCTCCTTGTTGAGCTTCGTGATTCTCGGCCGAAACGCCTCGATCTTCTCGAAGAGCTTTGCCTTCAACGCGGTCGTCTTGGGCTTCGCGGTGGACATGCAGACTCCGTGGACGGGGATTGAGAATTACAGCGCGCGGGTGAACCGGGACGGAAATCCTACATGCGGGTTGGTTGAGGACGCAACGGGCACCTCGCCCGTAGATCATCGACTCCACGACTCTATTTCGGCGATCTTATAGGGCGATACGCCGCCGGGAACAGAGGGGGCGCGGCGACCGGACGCACGCCCGGCGAGCGCACGCGCTCACCCCGCGTGCCGCTCCAGCGCGGCGCGCATCATCCCCTCTGCGGCCTACCGCCTGCCGCCGTGCAACGCCGCCACGACCTGCGCCGCGAGCGTGCCCGGATCGACGATCTTGTCGGCGAGGGGGGCCTGCGGAACCGGGGACTCCCCCGCGACGGAGGAGTCCACCAGACCTGCCGAGTCCTGGGCACCCTTCTTTCGCTTGGGATTCTCGGCGCTCGCGCCCGAGCGGCAGGTGCGGCACCAAGGCTGGTTGCGGATGGCGCCGTCGGCCATCTTGCGGAGCCCGAATTGCGAGAGCGGCCGCATCTTGTGGCACTTCAAGCACAAGAGGGTGATGAAGACCTCGTTCCCGTCGGCGTCGTAGACGCTCGAGCGGCGGCGCTTCGGCTTCGCCTCGCCGGCTTCGCCGCGCGGCTTCTTCTCCGCAGCGGCAGCGGCGTCGCGCTTCTGGGCGACGGCGGGGGCGAACATCACCTTCACGGCCATGTCGGTACCTCGCGTGCGTGGAGCGATCCCCGCGGGCAGCGACCCGGGGAGCGCAGCGTGAACCTAGCAGCGCGCTCTGACACCCAAAGCCGGAGCGGGCTGCTCCTAGGCTGCTCCTCGACGGCGTCACCATCATCGATCACTCGCAGTCTCACGACCTCGCGTCGCGGTCGGTCCAAGAAGACCTACGGGCGCGACGCCTTCCGCATCCACGGGCGTGCGCTGGCGGGCACCGGCACGTCCGCACGCCAGTCGGGACGCCAAGAGGGCAAGGCGTCCCACATAAGGCGCACGGGGCGTTGCGCGCGCGTCAGGTCTGGACAAGATCCATGGAAGTCCCGCGTCAGGCTCGTTGCCCCCCGAGCGCTCTCCTGAGACGGTCCCCGCGCGGCGCGCAGGAAGTAATGGGCAACCGATGGCGATGCGGGCGGCTGGGATCCTCGTGGCTGGACTGCTGGCGGGCTGTTCCCGTGCGCCTGCAGGGTCGGTCTCCCAAAACTCCGTCACGCTTCCTCGCCCGTCCGGCGGCTCGCCCGATCAGCCTCCGGTCTCCGCGGTCGTACCGGGCAGCGCATATCTCGGCGAACGCATCCGCTGCGTCGATCGAGAGCTGGTGCGTCTGGGGCTGAACGCGTACGGAGACCTCGAAGGAACCACCTATGCGAGGGGATCGCCGCTCTCGAGCGAGGTGACCGGAACGAGGACGAACCGATACGACTACGTCATGAAACGGCGCCCCGACATTGCCGCCAAGTGCAGCCGCCCCTCCACCGAGCCGGCGCGCTGACCCCGAGGGCACGCGCCTCCCCCGGCCCGGCCTTCAGGAACGCTGGTGCACGTGCGGCGACCGGATCGAACTCGATGTCCAGGACAGGACAGGCCCGAATACACGAAGGGCCCTGGCTTGTCGCTCCAGAGCCCAACGCGGTCGGCTGTACGCCGTGCCGCTCACCGCCCTTTTGGAGAGCGACAATCGGACGCGGTGGCCGGACCGCCAGCAGCTCCACACAACCGGCAGAAGTGAAGAGTTGCTGCGATTCGGCGATCAATATTAACGCGCATGAATCGGCATGGTGCAAGGTCCCGAACGGGCCTTGCTGTGCTGGACGTGCTGCCGCAGCCGCCAGGCCTTTGCTCGATCTCCTACGGTCGCGGCACCGGGATTCCGGCCTTCCTCCTCGCGCGCAAGGAGGAGCACGAAGAGGAGGAGATGGAGTGTTCGCAAGAGGGGCAGGAGCGCGGATCCGTGGGCCCGCTCCCCTCGGCGAGACATTGATGGAAGGCGATTCTTGGGCGCCGCTCAGTGCGGCGGCCAGAGAGCGGCGCGCTGCTGCGCGCTCGAGCAGCAGCTCGTGCTCGCGTGCGTTTCGCGTGAGCGATGCAGCGCGCTCGAGCTCCACACGGGCCTCGTGAGCCAGCGTCCTTCGGCCGCTCGCGTGGCGCGGAACGCCTCGCCGAGGAGCGAAGCGACCCGCTCCGGAGCGCGGATGGCGAGCTCGCCCCGCGCGCACATCTGCGCATCGTCCTCCGCCTCGATCTCGCGGCGCAGGGCGATGCAGGTCGTCTTCTCGGCGCGGACGATCCAGCCCTCGAGCGTGTCCCCGTCTGCCGCGTCCGCGACGAGGCGCGCCTGCTCGTACGAGACCCGCCCCGCCGTCATAGCCTCCCGCAGCCCCGGAAGCGCGTAGAGCCGGCGCTCGAGCCGGATGCGCTGCTCGACCGTCCGCGTCGCCATCCCGAGCCGCTCCTCGCATTATGCCGAAGGAGGCGAACTTCATGTCGCGCCAGAGGCCCAGCTCGCGGAGCAGCTAGCGCTTACACCGAAAGACGCCGCTCCCCTCACCCCCTCCCCGCGATCTGCCGCAGCACGTACGGCAGGATCCCGCCGTGGCGGAAGTACTCGACCTCCACCGGCGTGTCGATGCGCAGCGTGAGCGGGACGCGCTCCTCGCGACCGTCCTTCCTGTGCACCACGAGCGTCACGTCCTGCCGCGGCGCGAGCGTCCCCCCGGCGCCGGCGAGGTCGTAGGTCTCCGTCCCGTCGAGGCCGAGCGTCTGGGCCGACACGTCGTCCCTGAGCTGGCAGGGGAGGACCCCCATCCCGACCAGGTTCGAGCGGTGGATCCGCTCGAAGGACCGCGCCACCACCGCCCGCACGCCGAGGAGCCGGGTGCCCTTGGCCGCCCAGTCGCGCGAGCTGCCGGTGCCGTACTCCTGCCCCGCGAGCACGACGAGCGGCACGCCCTCGCGCGCGTAAGCGAGGGCGGCGTCGTGGATCGACATGCGGCGGCCGTCCGGCTGGTGCACCGTCACGCCGCCCTCCACGCCCGGCACCATGAGGTTCCGGATGCGCACGTTGGCGAAGGTGCCGCGCACCATCACCTCGTGGTTCCCGCGGCGCGCGCCGTAGCTGTTGAAGTCGTGGACCGGGACGCCCTGCTCCTGGAGGTAGATCCCGGCCGGCGACGAGGGCCTGATCGATCCCGCCGGGCTGATGTGGTCGGTCGTCACCGAGTCGCCGAAGATGGCGAGCGCGCGCGCGCCGCGGACCGCGGCGGCGGGCGCGGGCTGCATCGAGAAGGGGATGAAGTAGGGCGGCTCGCGGACGTACGTGCTCGTGGCGTCCCAGGCGTAGGTCTCGCCGGTGGGCGCGGGCAGCGCGTTCCAGGCGGCGTTCTGCGCCTGCACGTTCTGGTAGTTCCTGCGGTACTCGGCGGGATCGCTCGCCGCCTCGAGGACGCCCTGCACCTCCTGCGCGGTGGGCCAGACGTCGCGCAGGTAGACGTCCCGGCCGTCCTGGGCCTTGCCGAGGGGCTCCTTCGTGAGGTCGACGGCGACGTTCCCCGCGATCGCGAAGGCCACCACGAGCGGTGGGCTCATGAGGAAGTTCGCCTTCACCGATTGGTGGATGCGCGCCTCGAAGTTGCGGTTCCCGGAGAGCACCGCGGCGCAGACGAGCTCGTTCGTCCCCACCACCTCCTCGACGCGCGGATCGAGCGGGCCGGAGTTGCCGATGCAGGTGGTGCAGCCATACCCCACCACGTTGAAGCCGAGCCGGTCGAGGTAGGAGAGGAGCCCCGTTCGCTCGAGGTAGCTCGTCACGACGCGCGAGCCGGGCGCGAGCGAGGTCTTCACCGTCGGCTTCACGCGGAGGCCCTTCTCCACCGCCTTCTTCGCGAGCAGGCCCGCCGCCAGCATGACCTGCGGGTTGGAGGTGTTCGTGCAGGAGGTGATGGCCGCGATGACGACGTCGCCGTGCCCGAGCACGATGTCCTTCGTCTGGAGCGGCGCCCGGCTCGCGTCGAACGTCACCCGATCCGGCGTGGGCCGGTTGTTGATCATCTCGAACTCGGTGTGCGGGTTCGTGTTCATCGCCGCCATCGCTGCCGGGGCGGCGTTCACCTCCTGCGATCCGCCGCCGGGGCGGGCGTCCTTCGCGTCGGTCGCCGCATGGCGCTTCCCGAGCTCGCTCGCCGGCCGGCCGAAGCCGCTCGCGTCCTTCGTGGAGAGGAGCGAGACGAAGCGCTCCTTCAGGCCGCCGAGCGCGACGCGGTCCTGCGGCCGCTTGGGACCCGAGACCGACGGCTCGACGGAGCCGAGGTCGAGCTCGACCACGCTCGAGTAGTCGCACGCCCCCTGGCGCGGGACGCCGAACATGCCCTGCGCCTCGTAGTAGGCGCGCACGGCGCGGACCTGCTCCGCCGTGCGGCCGGTCGTCTCGAGGTAGCGGAGCGTCTGGTCGTCGAGCGGGAAGAAGCCGATGGTGGCGCCGTACTCGGGCGCCATGTTGCCGATGGTGCAGCGCAGCGGCGCCGGGAGCCGGGCCGCCCCCTCGCCGTGGAACTCGACGAACTTGCCCACCACCTTGGTGCGGCGCAGGAGCTCGGTGATGGTGAGGACGAGGTCCGTCCCGGTGACGCCCTCGCGCAGCGCGCCCGAGAGGTGCACGCCGACCACGTCCGGCATGAGGAACCCGCTCGGCTGCCCGAGCATGGCCGCCTCCGCCTCGATGCCGCCCACGCCCCAGCCCACGATCCCGAGCCCATTCACCATGGTGGTGTGCGAGTCGGTGCCGACGAGCGTGTCGGGGAAGAGCACGCCGTCCGTCTCCATGACCCCCTTCGCCAGGTACTCGAGGTTCACCTGGTGGCAGATGCCGAGGCCGGGCGGGACGATCTTGAACGTCTGGAATGCCTGCGTCCCCCACTTCAGGAACTCGTAGCGCTGCCGGTTGCGCTGGAGCTCCATCGCCATGTTCTCGGAGAGCGCCGCCGGCGATCCGTAGACGTCCACCTGCACCGAGTGGTCGATGACGAGGTCGACCGGCACCTGCGGCTCGACGCGGGCCGGCGGCTTGCCGAGGCGCTCCATGGCCGAGCGCATCGCCGCGAGGTCCACCAGCAGCGGCACGCCGGTGAAGTCCTGGAGGAGCACGCGCGCGACGACGAACGGCACCTCGCCCGTCCGCTCCTCCACGGGCTTCCACGCGGCGAGCGTCCGCACGTCCGCCTCGTCCACGCGCTGGCCGTCGCAGTTCCGGACGAGCGACTCGAGGACGACGCGCAGCGAGACCGGCAGGCGCGAGACGCGCCCCAGCCCCGCCTGCTCGAGCTTCGCGAGCGAGAAGTAGCGCGCCGTCCTGCCCGCGCCGAGATCGAGCTCCTGCAGCGCGCCGAAACGGTCGGTCATGGTTCGTCCCTCGCGGGGTTTACATACGCACCGCGGGAGGCGACGCAACCGTCGGACGGGTGCTCTGCGGCCGGGCTGGGCTGGACGCTCGAATCGGCCGGAGGGTCGGCTCGTTCGAAGGTCCGCTCGCCCTGAGCGTAGCGGCGCCGCAGGCGACGCGAAGGAAGGGCGGGCGCACCCCGGGGTCACGCGACCCAGTAGAACCGGCTCCACGCGAAGAAGAGGAAGGCCTGCGCGGCGGTGAAGGTGATGACGACGGCGCGGTCCACCGGCTCCCGCCGCCCGAGCCAGGCGAGCGCCGCGAACGCGGGGAAGGCGCCGACGAGCAGGCGCGTCGCGCTCATGAGCGTGCCGGAGAGCAGGATCGGCGCGAGCGACGCGAGCGTGAAGAGCGCGAGCGGCGCTTGCCGGAGGGCGACGAGGACGAGGCCGAGCGCGAGGACGAGGATCGCGGCCGCGCGCTCGAGGTGGCCCATGTAGGGATGGAACGCGCTCGGGTCGAGGAGGGTGCGCCAGGGCGTCGCGAGCGCGCGCCCCCACGCCGCCTGCGCGTGGAACACCGCCAGCGGATCGCCGGTGAGGTGCGCGAGGTGGACGCCGTGCGCGGCGAGGCCGAGGGGCGCGCCCAGGATCGCGAGCGCGTCGGGACGGAGCCGAGAGAGCGAGAAGCCGCGCGCCT
>DASWDS010000287.1:0-8024 GCA_036395165.1 Anaeromyxobacteraceae bacterium
CTCTCGTGTACCCGGGAAGGCCGCCTCGGGGCCACTTCCCTTCCGGGCCTCGGTTCCACAATCTGCGCGAGGCCCTTCAAGCGCGGCGCGCTTTCGGTGATCCTGCGTGGATGGCCGACAAGCCCACACCCCAGCAGCCCGGCTCCGTCCAGCTCCAGATCGAGATCGACGCCGCCACCGCGAATGGCGTCTTCGTCAACATGGCGATGCTGAACCACACCGAGACCGAGTTCACGCTCGACCTCGTCTACCTCCAGCCGCAGCCCGCGAAGGCCGTGGTGCGGGCCCGCGCCATCACGACGCCCAAGCACATGAAGCGCCTCCTGCACGCGCTGCAGGACAACATCGCGAAGTACGAGGCGCGCTTCGGGAACATCGACCTCGGCGACGCGCCCCACTTCCCTGGCCCGCCCGTGAATTGAAGGTCGGCCCCGCGGCCCGCGGGCGCCGCGGACGCGGGTCGACCAGGCCAGGCTCGGTGCCGGCGGGGTGAAATCCCCGAGCGATCGGCCTGGGCCCCTTGGCGGCGAGCCGGAGAACCTGGAAAATAGGCGGATGGTGGAGACGCCGCCCGAGTGCAGGATCGAGGGCTCGCAGCTCGTCGCGTTCGAGGCGGTGGTCGCCGCGTTCGCGTCGCTCGGGCGCGTCTGCATGGCGCTCGACGCCGATTTCCGGATTCGCCACCTCTCGCCGCTGCTCGACCAGCTGCTCGGAGCGGGCGCGGCGGAACGCTTCAAGGGGCGCCCCGTCGACGAGCTGCTGGGGGCGGAGCTCTTCGGCCCGGCCGGCCCGATGCGGCAGGCGGTCGAGGCCGGCGAGCGGAGAGAGGGCTGGCGGGCCTGGCTCGGACCAGGCGCCGCGGCGCGCCTGGTGTCCGTGACCGCCGCCCCGCTGCTGCACCTCACGGGAGCCTGCGATCCGGGGGCGGTCTACCTCATCGTCCTGCGCCCCGCCGACGAGGACGCCGCAACCCGCGGCGCGGCGCCCACGAGCTTCGCCGGCGTCATCGCCCGATCGCAGGGGATGCTGAAGGTGCTCCGACACGTCGAGAGCCTGCAGCACTCCGACGCCACCGTGCTCCTCACTGGCGAGAGCGGCGTCGGGAAGGGCGTCATCGCCCAGGCCATCCACACGTCGTCTTCGCGTCGCGACCGGTCGTTCGTCGCCGTGAACTGCGCGGCGCTCCCCGAGACGCTGCTCGAGTCCGAGCTGTTCGGGCACGTGCGCGGCGCCTTCACCGGGGCGGTGCGCGACCGAGTCGGCCGTTTCGAGCTCGCGGCGGGCGGGACGCTCTTCCTCGACGAGATCGGCGATTTCCCTCTCCACCTCCAGGCGAAGCTCCTGCGCGTCCTGCAGGAGCGGACCTTCGAGCGCGTCGGCGACAGCCGCTCGCAGGCCGTGGACGTGCGGCTCATCGCGGCGACTCACCGCGATCTTCGGCGCGCGGTTCAGGAGGCGCGCTTCCGCGAAGATCTGTACTACCGGCTGCGCGTGTTCCCGATCGAGATCCCGCCGCTGCGCGAGCGCCGCGAGGACGTCGAGCCACTCGCCCGCTACCTGCTCGCGCACGTCTGCCGGCGCTCCGGCCGTGCGCTCCGGTTCTCCCCGGACGCGCTCCGGGCGCTGCTCGAGTACCGCTGGCCCGGGAACGTGCGGGAGCTGGAGAACGCGCTCGAGTACGCCGCGACGGTGGCGCAGGGGCAGACTCTCCAGCCGGAGGACCTCCCGCCCGAGATGCTCACCGTGGTGGACGCGCTCATCCTCGGGGCGGACCAAGGCGAGCCGCAGGCCGCTTCGTCCCGGCGCTCCGGCGCTCCCCGATCGCCGGCGCCGGCCACCGACGTCGGCGCGGGCGAGCGCGGACCGTCGGTCCCGAGGCGTGATCAGGTCCTCGCTGCGCTCGACGCCTACCGCTGGCGCATGGCGGAGGCCTCACGCGCGCTCGGTGTATCCCGCACGACGCTCTGGCGCTGGATGCGCGAGATGAAGATCGAGCGCTGAGCCGCAGCGGCGCAGACCGCGCGGCATCCGACTGACCAAGACGTTTCGCCTCGCGTAACGGAACGTTGCGATGCGACGTTTTGTCCCGTGTCCGTTGCCGCCAACATCCCGAGATCATTGGCTTCACGCTGTTGGCACGTTGCACGCTCTTCCTGTACCCGTCCGGACCCACCCGCTCTGGCGGGTTTCGTATTCGTGGCGTGCCGGCGCAGGAGGAGCTGGATGACGAAGAATCCGGACAAGTTCTGGAATCCGTACGTCGCGGGGGTCGCGCTCGCGGCCGTCCTGGTTGCGACCTACCTCACGATGGGGAAAGGCCTCGGCGCGTCGGGCGCGAGCTTCCGCCTCGGCGTGTGGACCACGAGCGTCGTCGCGCGCCAGCACGCGCAGGCGGTCCCCGCCATGGCCGCGGCCATGGAGGAGCGGCACCCGCTCGACGACTGGCTCGTGTTCGAGGTCCTGGGCGTCCTCGCCGGCGGCATCCTCGGCGCGGCCACCTCCGGGCGCCTGAAGCGGGAGGTGCTGAAGGGCCGCACGTTCCCGGCCCAGGGACGGCTCCTGCTCGCGCTCGTGGGCGGGATCGCGATGGGCTTCGCCGCGAAGCTCTCGCGCGGCTGCACGTCCGGCCAGGCGCTCTCGGGCGGCGCGCTGCAGTCCGTCGGCTCGTGGGCCTTCATGCTGTCGGTCTTCGCTGGTGGCTACGCGGTCGCGTACTTCGTGAGGAGGCAGTGGCGATGACATTCCCGCTCGAATACCTGGCAGATTTCGACTCGCTCTCCGGTCATGCACGGACCGTCGGGCTCGCCGTCGCGGTCGCCAGCGGCGTCGGGTTCGGGTTCGTGCTCGAGCGCGGCGGCTTCGGCCGCGCGCAGAAGCTCGTCGGTCAGTTCTACGGCACGGACATGACCGTCCTGAAGGTCATGTTCACCGGGATCGTCACGGCCATGCTCGCGACCGTGGTCCTCTCCGCGCTCGGCGTGCTCGACCTGGCGGCCGTGCAGTTCAATTACCCGACCTTCCTCTGGCCCATGATCGTGGGCGGCCTCTTGCTCGGCGCGGGCTTCGTCACGTCGGGCTATTGCCCGGGCACCTCCTTCGTCGCGACCGCCTCGGGCAAGATCGACGGGCTCGTGACGGTGGTCGGCGTGGTGATCGGGTCGGTGATCTACGCGGAGGTCGAGCCGTCGCTGGGCGCCTTCCCGAGCTCCGGCAAGATGGGCGCGTTCACGCTCTCGACATGGCTGCACCTCCCGCCCGCGGTGGTCGCGGCCCTCGTCGCCGCGCTCGCCATCGGCGCGTTCTTCGCCGCGGAGGCCGTCGAGCGGCGCGCCGCGGCAGCGCCCGCGCCCAGCCCCGGCCGGCGCTGGGTCTTCACCGGCCTCGTCGCGCTCGCCGCCGTCGCCCTCGCCACCCTCGCCTTCCCCGCGGGCGCCGCGGGTCACTGACGGACAACCCCGTACCAAGGAGACGACCATGAAGGAGCTGCTCAGAGGATTGTCGCTCGCCATCGCGCTCACCCTCGCGACCGGGACGCTGGCACGCGCCGAGGAGAAGCTGCTCGGCGTCGTCACGAAGATCAACCTCGCGAGCGACGGCGGCTCGGCCCTCGCCGCCCTCAAGGACGCGAAGTCCGGCCAGAGCGTCGACATCGCCGTCGAGGACAAGATCACGCTCGACAAGTTCAAGGACCACCGCATCGGCCCGGGCGACGAGATCAAGTGCAAGTACGAGAAGCAGGGAGCGAAGAACCTGGCCACCTACTTCAAGAAGGCCGGCGGCTGCTAGCCCGCGCCGGTCACGCCTTACCAGGGGCCGCGGTCGAACCTCTTCGAGGGACCGCGGCCTTCCCTTTCGCACCCAGAGGATCACGCATGGTCAAGACAGCTACGCTCCGTCGCACCGCGCTCCTTCTCGCGGCGCTGGCCGCCGCACCTGCCCTCGCCGCGGAGGCTCCGCCTCCGGCGAAGCCCGGCGGCGAGCACGCGGGCAACGACTACGTCAGGGAGAACGGCTACAAGGGCCCGAAGACCTGTGAGGAGTGCCATCCCGGCACGTCCAAGGCCTTCCTCGGGACGGTGCACTGGAAGCACGCCTCGAAGGTGACGAACGTGGACAACCTCGACCCGAAGGTCGAGTACGGGATGAAGAACCGTATCTACACGTTCTGCAACGGCAACGACCTGGTCAACAACCTGAAGGAGATCCCCGCCAACTCCCTCGGGAAGACGAAGATCACCGGCTGCAATGCGTGCCACCCCGGGAACCACCTCTCGGACGTCGGTTCCACCGGGGCCGATGCCGAGGCAGCCATCGACTGCCTCATCTGCCACTCCTCGAAGTACGACTGGTCCAAGCGCAAGCCCTTCAAGGCCGCGGACGGCAAGATCGTGATGGGCCAGGACCGCAGCGTCGAGGCGGCGCTGGCGGTGGGCAAGCCGGGCGTCAAGAACTGCATGGCGTGCCACGAGAGCGCCGGAGGCGGCCAGCTCATCAAGCGCGGCTTCGCCTTCGACCCGAGCCACGATGCCCACGCGAGCAAGGGGATGGTCTGCGTCAGCTGCCACAAGGCGAAGGAGCATCGGATCCCGACCGGGCTCGACCCGAACAACTGGGCCAACGACGGGGTTCGGGTGGCCTGCGCCGACTGCCACGAGAAGAAGCCGCACAAGGATGACGAGTACGACCTGCACCTCGCGAAGATCGCGTGCCAGACCTGCCACGTCCCGATGACCGGGGGCGCGGTCGCGAAGGACTTCACCAAGTGGAAGAAGGACGAGGCGACCGGGTTCTGGGAGCCCACCACGATCAGGCGCGATCCGAGCGCGACCAAGCCCGTCTACGCCTGGTACGACGGCACCGTCGCGAACACGCCTCACTTCATCGGGCCGAAGGGAGGCCGCCGCGACGGGAAGAGCAAGATCTACCCGTTCAAGATCTACCAGGGCCGCGCCTTCTTCGACGCGAAGACGGGCAAGCTCCTCTCCATGGACTTCGCGCAGCCCACCGCGACCGGCGACGCGCTGGCGGGGGTGGCATCCGCCGCGAAGACGCTCGGGATCGGCGACTACAAGCCCGTGCCCGGCTGGCAGACGATCTACTTCGCGAACAGCCACCTCGTGACGAAGCAGAACGCGCTCACGTGCGATCGCTGCCACGTGCCGGAGGGTGTGCTGCCGTTCGAGGAGCTCGGCTACTCGAAGGCGGAGATCGCGAAGCGCAACCTGCGCGGCGCCGGCCTCTGGTTCGACCGCCTGCAGCGGAAGGAAGCCAAGAAGGACGATTTCTAAACGAGGGTTCGCGATTCGCGTTCGCGAATCGATGCTTGCCCGTTGAGCCTCGCGCTCTCCCCCGCGGCGACGACCGACCCATCGCCGCCGCGGGGTAGAGCCAACTCGCGGCGCCGGGGCAGAAGGCGAGTCCGCGCTTCGCCCGCTCGGTCCGCGCGGCGGCCGCCGTCGCGCGGCGCTGAAGGCGTGTTCCCAGCCTTTTCCTCAGGGCACGCCAGTTGCTCTCCCTGTGTCGGCCGCGAGGAGCGGCCTCACACGGGAGACAGCCATGAACGACTCGCCCGGCGCGGGCAAGAAGCCCCTCGCCGTCTACACCATCGTCGAGCGCAACGAGAAGAAGTACTGGATCAAGATCGGCGCCGCCTTCACGAACCGCGACGGCAGCATCAACCTCTACCTGGACGCGCTGCCGATCGGCATGAACCGGCTGCAGATCCGCGAGCCCCGCACCTGGGACGACGCCCGGCCCGCGAACGGGAACGGCTCGACGGCGCCCGCGTTCGGGGCGGAGGTGCAGCCGTGATCCGCGCCCGCCTCCTCCGTGCCGCCCTCGCGGTCGCCGCCCTCTCGGTGGCGATGCCCGCCCTCGCCGCGAAGAAGCCGCTCGCGCCCGGGGAGCGCCTCGACCTGAACCGCGCGAGCGTCGTGGAGCTCATGCGCCTGCCCGGGCTCGGCCGGAAGAAGGCCGAGGCCATCGCCGCGCTCCGCTCCCGCGCGCCGTTCCGGCGCCTGGAGGACGTGCTCGCGGTGAAGGGGGTCTCGCCCGGCTGGCTCGGCAAGCACCGAACCCACCTCGTGGTGGGTCCGCCGGCGTCCGCGCCGCTCGCGACGAGGCCACCCGCGAGCGCCCTCGATCGCGTGAAGTGACGCGGCCGCGGCCGGCGGGCGTTCGTCGGCTCGTCGCCGGCTACTGCACGCCGGCCGCCACCAGGAAGGCGAGCTCCGAGAGCTCGATGCACGCCCCGTAGACGTCCCCGGTGAGCCCCCCGAGGCGGCGCTGCACGACGAGGGCGAAGAGGAGGGCGGCCGCGAGCGCGGCCGCGATCGGCGCGGCGGCGCGCACCCCCATGCTGATCGCGACCGGCGCGGCGAGCAGCGTCGCCACGGCGACCTGGACGGCCCGCGCGTTCTCGTGAAACGCCTTGCCGAGCCCTTCCGGCCGGGCGTACGGGAAGAGCACCACGAGCGGCACCACCGCCCAGCGCGCCGCCACCGGGAAGGCGATGAGCGCCCATCCATCGGAGCGCTCGAGCAGCGGAACCAGCGCCGCCGCCTTGGCGAGGAGGAGGAGGCACAGCGCCGCCGCGCCGTGCGCGCCGATGCGCGCGTCGCGCATGATGGCGAGCGCGCGCGCAGGGTCGCGGTGGCCGCCGGACAGGCCGTCGAAGACGTCGGCGAGGCCGTCGAGATGCAGGCCCCCGGTGAGCCACGCGAGCAGCGCCACGAGCATGGCCGCTTGCACCGCGGGCGCGAGGTGCCCGCGGACGGCCCACGCGGCCGCGCCGACGAGCGCGCCGAGCGCGAGCCCCGCGACGGGGAAGTAGGCGACGGACCGGCCGAGGTCGCGCTCGCCGACCTCCGCCGCCCGGAGCGGCAGCCGGGTGAGGAAGCCGAAGGCGACGGCGGCCGGCCGGACGGCGCGCATCTACGACCCCGAGTCGCTCACGCCGGCCGACGAGAAGGTCGCCATCTCATGCAGGATCCGGAGCGACGCCTCGACGAGGGTCATGGCGAGCGCCGCGCCCGTGCCCTCGCCCAGCCTGAGGTCGAGATCGAGGAGCGGCAGGACGCCGATGGCCTCGAGGACCTTGCGGTGGCCGGGCTCGACCGAGCGGTGCGACGCGACGAGGTAGCCGGCCGCCGCCGGCGCGAGACGCACCGCCGCGAGCGCCCCCGTGCTCGAGATGAACCCGTCCGCCACCACCGGGACGCGCCGCGCCGCCGCCCCGAGGACCACGCCGGCCAGCCCCGCGATCTCGAAGCCGCCCACCTTCGCGAGGGCGTCGAGCGCGTCCGACCGATCCGGGCGGTGCAGCGCGAGCGCGCGGCGGACGACGTCCACCTTGTGCGCGAGCGCGGCGTCGTCGACGCCGGTCCCGCGGCCCGTCACCTCCTGCGGGTCGGCACCGGTGAAGACGGCGGTGAGGGCGCTCGCCGAGGTGGTGTTGCCGATGCCCATCTCGCCGATCCCGATGAGGCCGATCCCCTCGTCGGCCAGCTCCGTCGCGAGGCGGATGCCGGCCTCGACGGCCGCCGTCGCCTGCTCGCGCGTCATGGCGGGCTCGCGCAGGAGGTTCCTCGTCCCCGGCCCGATGCGGCTCGCTCGCACCCCGTCCGTCGCGGGCACGGGCTCCTTCACGCCCATGTCCACCACCACCACCCGCGCTCCCGCCTGGCGGGCGAGCACGTTGATGGCCGCGCCGCCGCGCGCGAAGTTGAGCACCATCTGGAACGTGACCTCCTGCGGATAGGCGCTCACGCCCTCGGCGGTGACGCCGTGGTCGGCGGCCATGACCACCACCGCCTTCCGCGGGAGCGCCGGGACGCTCTCGCCGCGCGCCGCGGCGATCCGGCAGGCGAGGTCCTCGAGCCGTCCCAGGCTGCGGCGCGGCTTCGTCTTGTCGTCGAGCAGCGCCTGGGTGCGCGCCGCGACGGAGGGGTCGACGGGCGCGATGCGAGAGAGGGTGTCGGCGAGCAGGCTCATGTGGGTTCTCCGGGAACGAGGGCCGTCACCGG
>DASWDS010000288.1:0-20821 GCA_036395165.1 Anaeromyxobacteraceae bacterium
AACTTCAGGCCGTTCTGCAGGAGGTTTCCGATCACCTGAGCCATGCGCGTCTGATCCGCGTCCACCCAGAGCGGCTCGGCCGGCACGTGAACGTCCAGCGCGAGTCCCTTGTCCATGAAGAGCTGTTCGTGGTCCTCGACCACGCCCAGCACCAGCTGGGCGAGATCGAACCGGGTGCGATCGAGCTGGATCCGGCCCCGGGAGATCCGGGTGACGTCGAGCAGGTCATCGACGAGCCGCGTCAGGTGATCCACCTGGCGGTCGAGCACGGCGGTGGCGCGGCCGGCGAGCTCGCTGCCCGGCCCCGCCTTCCCGAGGAGGTGGACCGCGTTGCGGATGGGGGCGAGCGGGTTGCGCAGCTCGTGAGAAAGGACGGCGAGGAACTGGTTCTTGCGGTGATCCGCCTCGCGCAGCGCATCTTCCGCTCGCTTCCGCTCCGTCAGATCGCGCGTGACCTTGGCGAACCCCTCCATGCGCCCCGAGACACCGAAGATGGGCGTGATGACGACGTTGGCCCAGAATCGAGAGCCGTCCTTTCGTACACGCCAGCCCTCGTCCTCGAACCGGCCCAGCTCCGTGGCGAGCTTCAACTCGCGCGCAGGCTTCCCGGCGGCGATGTCTTCCTCGGGGTAGAACCGGCTGAAGTGCTGACCGACGATCTCTTCCGTCCGGTATCCCTTGATCGCCGCTGCACCAGGGTGCCAGGTGACGATCCGCCCTTGCGGGTCGAGCATGAGGATCGCGTAGTCGCGGATGCTTTCGATGAGCGACTGGAAACGCCTCTGCTCCGCCTCCGAGGTGCGGCGCCGAGCCTCCTCCTCGGCGAGCCGCACGCGCGATCCCAGGATCTCGCGATCGGCCTCGTGCTTGAAAAGCGCCATCTCGATGGCGGCGTGCAGCTCTCGCTCGTTGAACGGCTTGACGATGTAGCCGAAGGGAGCGGTGCTCCGGGCGCGAGAGATCGTCTCCTCGTCCGCGTAGGCCGTCAGGTAGACCACCGGGCGATCGAAGCGCTCACGGATGATCCGGGCCGCCCAGATGCCGTCCCTCTCCCCGCGAAGGCGAATGTCCATCAGCACCAGGTCGGCGCCGAGCGTCGCGGCCTTGTGGATGGCCTCCTCGGCAGAGATCGCGGTTCCGACGACGGCATAGCCCAGGCTCGTGACCGCGCTCTCGAGGTCGGCGGCGACGATCCTCTGGTCCTCGACTATGAGGATTCGCCTGGTCGCCGGGGTCACAGGTCGGCCCCCTGGGCGAACCGGATGACGAACCTCGTCCCCTCTCGCCGCTCGAGCTCGATGGTCCCCCGGATCTGCTCGGTCAGGATGCAAACCAGCTTCAGCCCCAGCGTGCCGACGTCGTGGAAATCCAGGTCTGACGGGAAACCGACGCCGTCGTCGGCGACCTCGAGGACGACCTCCTCGCCCTCTCGGCGCAAGGCGACCCCCACCTTTCCCCTCCTGCCGCCGGGGAAGGCGTGCTTGAGCGCGTTGGAGAGGAGCTCGTTCACGATGAGGCCGCAGGAGAGGGTGGCATCCATGCCGAGCCGGAGCTCCTGTGCCCGGACGGACAGGACGACCTCGTCGGTCACCCCGTAGGTTCCCGCCAGGCCGGTCGCCAATCCTCTCAGGTAGCCGGCGACATCTGGCTGTGCCAGGGAGGGGGACTGGTAGAGCTTCTCGTGCAAGAGCGCGATCGAGCGGATGCGCGTCTGGCTCTGCTTCAAGAGCTCGAGCACCTGAGGGCTCGTGATCTGGCGCATCTGGAGGTTGAGCATGCTCGATACGATCTGGAGGCTGTTCTTCACGCGATGGTGAATCTCCTTCAGGAGCACCTCCTTCTCTTTGAGTGAAGTGCGCAGCCGCGTCTCGACGAGCTTCCGTTCCGAGATGTCCCTGATCGCGGCCGTGACGAGCGTGCCGTCCTCGGTCCTCATCGGCGAGAGGCTGATCTCGACCGGGAACTCGGAGCCATCCTTCCGCCGGCCCAGGAGGTCGAGCCCCGCGCCCATGGGACGCGTGCGCGGCTCGCCGAAGTAGCGTTCTCTATGCTGCAGATGGATGCCTCGGAACCGATCGGGGACGAGGACCTCGACGGGCTTTCCCAGCAGCTCCTCCCGCTCGTACCCGAACATCCGATGGAGCTGGCCGTTGACCAACGCGATGGTGCTGTCGAAGCGGGCGATCATCATCGCGTCGGGAGCGGCCTCGAGCACCCACCGAAACATGGCGTCGGCGGCCTCCGCCTCCGTCTGGCGGAGGGACTCCGAGACGTATCGCTCGCGCTCCGCTCGAGTTGGCCTCCGCGCGCTCATGGAGGGACCTTTCATGGGCTGCATACTCGGGTGCGCGCCTGGCTGCACCCTTCTTCGCCGAAGAGCCCTCTGTACGGTCGAGCGCGCTTCTTCACCCCAACTGGGCACGGCCCAACCGCTCACCAACGAGCTCGACATGTGTTCATGCATGGAGAGGGTGATGTCATGGCGAGCCTTGCTTCTAGGATGAGCTTGGCTGCGGTGCTGGTCGCTGGTCCCGTCCTCGTCCGGCCGAGCGACGCCGCGGTCATGGACACGAACGAAGACGCCACGCTGATCGCGCAGGCCGATGAGAACGCGCCGGAGACGGCGCCCGACTCGTCCTCTCCATCAGCTGCGCCGGCCGAGACTCCGCCCCCGCCGCCGTCGGCCCGGCCGCCGCCCCCTCCAGCCGAGGGACAAGCGCAGGCTCCTCGGCCCCCACCTGGTCAATGGGTGTACACGCAGCAGTACGGTTGGGTCTGGATGCCGTACGGGGACGCGTACACCTACGCGCCGCCCGACGGTTACGGCGAACCGTACATGTACGTCTACTACCCGGTCGTCGGATGGGCGTGGGTCGTCGCTCCCTGGGTGTGGGGCTGGGGGCCGTGGCCGCTCTTCGTTCACGGGCCGCGGCACTTCGCCTGGTATGCCCACGGCTGGTGGAGGACCCCGTGGCGCTGGCACTACGCGCCGGCACCTTTCCACGCCGGCGTTGCTGGAAGGTTCGCGCTGCGCGGCGGAGTCATCGGGCAACGCCCTCCGGGAGGACATGCCTTCGCGGCTCGGCCTGCGCCCACCGGCCGCGCCGCACCCGGCGGGCGAGGTGGGGGCAGGCGCCGCTGACGGCTCCTGTTCGCCGCTCCGCCTCGCCTGCCGGGCGGGCCTGCTGGCGCGGGCTCGCGCCGATCGAGGCTCGACCGCGGCCAACCCACCGCGGGCGAGCCCGCCCGCGGCACGGCGACTAGCTTTCGCCAGGGCGCCCACCCTGGCGCGTCCCCCCGGAGGAGAAAGCGATGGCCGAGATGAATTCGTTTGCGCTCGATCTGGACGAGGTGCGCAGGCGCGCGCGCGACCACATGGACGAGGGCGCCGTCACGAACAACTACGAGGGCGACGTCCAGAAGACGATCGAGATCCTCAACGACGCGCTCGCCACCGAGATCGTGTGCGTGCTCCGCTACAAGTTCCACGCGATCGCGGCCCAGGGCATCCACAGCGAGAACGTGAAGGAGGAGTTCGCGACCCACGCGCGCGACGAGGAGGAGCACGCGGACATGATCGGCGAGCGCATCAACCAGCTCGGCGGGAAGCCCAACTTCAACCCGGAGGGCCTGCTGACGCGCTCCGCCACCCAGTACGTCGAGGGGTCGGGCCTCCTCTCGATGATCGAGGAGGACCTCGTGGCGGAGCGGATCGCGATCGAGACCTACCGCGCGATGGTCCGCTACTTCGCGAACCGCGATCCGACCACGCGCAAGATGCTGGAGACGATCCTCGCGAAGGAGGAGGAGCACGCGAACGACATGCACGACCTCCTCGTCGCGCAGCACGGCGACCCGCAGTGAAGGGCTGATATCAGGCGCTGGCGGACTTCACCGACGTGCCGCGGTCGAGGTTCTCCATCTTCACCGCGCCCTGGAAGAAGGCGCCCTTCTCCACCGTGAGCGAGGGCGCCTCGACATCGCCGTGCAACTTCGCCGTGTGGTGCAGCTCGACCGCGCTCTTCGCCTTGATGTTGCCGTTCACCTCGCCGTGCACGATCACGGTTCCGCAGGTGATGTCGGCGTCGATCCGGGCGTGCTCGCCCACGATGAGGACGTCGTTCGTGATGATCGAGCCCTTGAACTTGGCGTCGATCCGAACCGTGCCCTTGAACGTCAGCTTGCCGTCGAACTCCGCGCCGGGGCCGAGCAGCAGGTCGGAGGAGCCACCGAGGCTCGTCGGGAGTTCGTCGCGATTCATCGTGGCCATCGGCATGGGCTCCTCCTGCTGGGGAGACTGCGGGGGTGCGGTGCTCGGGTCGGGTCCCGGATGGCCCGTCACGGGCGCGGATTCCTGCTTGTTGGTCCAAAAAGCCATGATGACCCCGTCGTGACGTCGGATTCGGCGCCGGATTGCGGTGCCGCCGCGATCAACCCGGGAGGGCGGTGCACCTATTCCGTCCGCGGCGTGCTGTAAGTAATCCTGCTCCGCCGCTCCGGCGACCGGGTCGATGGGGCGGGCGCATCCCGCCCGGTGCGCGATGGAGCGCGGCCCGTTGGGGAGGCGTGCGCGGCGGGTCAGGTGTGCGCTGGGCGCGACCTGGCCCAGGGCAGCCTCGGGAAGCGGTCCTTGGTGACGACGCGCTCGTCCACCGAGAGTGGCCCCGGCCCTCCGATCAGGAGCGCGAGCAGCGCCGCGATGTAGAGCAGGTTCACCTCCGCGCCCGGCATCCCGAAGCTTGGGCCCTGCGGCGTCATGCCCGTGACGTTCACGAAGCTGAAGCCGTTCGGGAGGTGCACCGTGAACATCGCGACGAACATCTCGACGATGAGGAGGATCGCGATGACCGGAACGAGCGCGCCCGCGATGAGCGCGATGCCCCCGAGCACCTCGAGGAGCGTCACCACCCACGAGAAGAAGCCCGGTGCTGGGACGCCGATGTGCTGCAGCATGGCGACGAAGCCGCCGTGGGCGCCGCCGAGCTTCGGCAGGCCGTGATAGAGGAATGCGATCCCGAGGAAGATGCGCAACGGCAACGGCCAGTAGGCCCTGATCTTCGCGTCCATGAAACGACCTCCTTGGCGAGCTGTGGCTCGCCGCCCATGTCTTGAGTAGTGACGTCGGGCGGATCGTCAAGCTGCGGTCGCTCGCGGTCCCTCCGCCCGGCGGCCGGTCGCCGGCTCCCACGGACGCTGGCTGAGCGCTCTCCTCCGCCGGGCGCACCGAGGCCGTGATCCCCGCGTGCGGCTCGTCGCGCTCGAGGCGAAATGGAACGGCGCGCCGCAGCACCGCGGCGCGCCGCAAGATGCCACCGGGGCCGAGCTACTGGACTGGCTTTCCCTCGGAGTACTTCACCGGGACGAGCGGCATGATCCCCATGTGATGCGGGATGAAGACGGGCACGGTCGCGAGGTCGACCGCGTCCGTCGCCGAGACGTCGAGGTCCAGCGGGTCGCCGATGGGCGCGATCGCATGCTCGGTGGCGCGGCGATCTTCGGGTAGTCTCCCGCGCTTTCCCCGCTATTCCTTCCCGAGCGCCATGGCCACCTACGTGATGTCGATGCTCCGCGTGAGCAAGATCGTCCCGCCCAAGCGGCAGATCATCAAGGACATCTCCCTCTCCTTCTTCCACGGCGCCAAGATCGGGCTCCTCGGCCTGAACGGCTCCGGGAAGTCCACCGTGCTCCGCATCATGGCGGGCGTGGACGAGGAGTTCGACGGCGACCTGCAGAGGCAGAGCGGCATCCGCATCGGCTACCTGCCCCAGGAGCCGAAGCTCGACGGCGATCGAACGGTGCGCGAGGAGGTCGAGTCCGCGCTGGGCGACGTGGCGCAGGCGCAGGGGAAGCTCGAGGCGGTCTACGCCGCCTACAGCGAGCCGGACGCGGACATGGAGAAGCTCGCCGAGGAGCAGGCGCGGCTCGAGGCCATCATCGCCGCGGCCGGCGCGGACACGGGCAACGCGCTCGAGATCGCCGCGGACGCGCTGCGCCTGCCGCCCTGGGACGCCCCCATCAAGCACCTCTCCGGCGGCGAGAAGCGCCGGGTGGCGCTCTGCAAGCTCCTCCTCTCGAAGCCCGACATGCTCCTCCTCGACGAGCCGACGAACCACCTCGACGCCGAGTCGGTCGAGTGGCTCGAGCAGTTCCTCACGCGCTTCCCCGGCACGGTGGTGGCGGTCACGCACGACCGCTACTTCCTCGACAACGCCGCGGAGTGGATCCTCGAGCTCGACCGCGGCCGCGGCATCCCGTGGAAGGGCAACTACTCGAGCTGGCTCGACCAGAAGGAGCAGCGGCTCGAGGTCGAGGCGAAGCAGGAGAGCGCGCGCATCAAGGCGATGAAGCTCGAGCTCGAGTGGGTGCGCCAGAACCCGAAGGCGCGGCAGGCGAAGAGCAAGGCGCGCCTCTCGCGCTTCGAGGAGCTGTCCTCCTTCGAGTACCAGAAGCGGAACGAGACGCAGGAGATCTTCATCCCGGTCGCCGAGCGGCTCGGCGACAAGGTCATCGAGCTCCAGGGCGTCACGAAGGGCTTCGGCGATCGACTGCTCATGGACGAGCTCTCCTTCATCGTCCCTCCGGGCGCCATCGTCGGGATCATCGGCCCGAACGGCGCTGGCAAGTCCACGCTCTTCAAGATGATCACCGGAGCCGAGAAGCCGGATTCCGGGTCCGTCGTCATCGGCCAGTCGGTGAAGCTCGCCTTCGTGGACCAGAGCCGGGAAAATCTGGCGCCCAACAAGACCGTCTTCGACGAGCTCTCCGGCGGCCGCGATCAGGTCCAGATCGGCCGGTACGAGATGCCGAGCCGCGCCTACATCGGCCGCTTCAACTTCAAGGGCGCGGACCAGCAGAAGGTGGTCGGGACGCTCTCGGGGGGCGAGCGCGGCCGGCTCCACCTCGCGAAGACGCTCATGACGGGCGCGAACGTGCTGCTCCTCGACGAGCCCTCGAACGACCTCGACGTGGAGACCCTGCGCGCGCTCGAGGACGCGCTCCTCGAGTACGCGGGCAGCGTCATGGTCATCTCGCACGACCGCTGGTTCCTCGACCGCATCGCCACGCACATCCTGGCCGCCGAGGGGGACTCCCGCTGGACCTTCTTCACCGGCAATTACCAGGAATACGAGGCCGACAAGCGGCGCCGGCTCGGCGAGGAGGGCGCGAAGCCGAGGCGCATCCGCTACAAGCCCATCGCGCGCTAGCTTCCACGAGACAGGAGAAGACGCTTGCGACTGCTCACCTTCGTGCCCGCGCCGGGCGAGCCCGCCCGCATCGGCGTCCTCGACCAGGACGGCGAGATCGTCGACGTCGCCGAGGAGGCGCGCGGCCGAGGCCGGGCGCTGCCGTTCGACCCCGCCGATATGGTGTCGCTCGTGGCGGCTGCCGAGCGGGGGCTCGGGGCGGTGCGAGACCTCATGGCGGCAGCGCGCGGGAAGGCCGTGCCGGTCCACCGCGTGCGCCTGCTCGCGCCCATCCACCGGCCGCGCAAGAACGTCTTCTGCGTCGGTTGGAACTACCTCGAGCACTTCGCCGAGGGCGAGACGTGGCGCGAGAAGAAGGTGGAGCTGCCCGAGCACCCGGTCTTCTTCAGCAAGGCCACGAACGCCGTGAACGGCCCCTTCGACAGCATCCCGTTCGATCCGCGCGTCTCGGACAAGATCGACTGGGAGGCGGAGCTGGGCGTCGTCATCGGCAAGACGGGGAAGAACATCGCCGAGGCCGAGGCGATGCGGCACGTCTTCGGCTACACCGTCGTGAACGACGTCTCCGCGCGCGATCTGCAGAAGGGGCACGGCGGCCAGTGGCTCAAGGGCAAGAGCCTCGACGGCTGCTGCCCGATGGGCCCGTACCTCGTGACCGCCGACGAGGTGGACCCGAACGACCTGCGCGTCATCAGCCGCGTGAACGGCGTCGTGAAGCAGGACTCCAGCACGCGCCACCTCTACTTCAAGATCCCGCGGCTGATCGCGGAGCTCTCGCTCGGGCTCACGCTCGAGCCCGGCGACGTCCTGTCCACGGGCACGCCGCCCGGCGTCGGCTTCGGCCGGACGCCGCCCGAGTACCTGCGGCCCGGCGACGTGCTGGAGACGGAGATCGTCGGGCTCGGGGCGATGCGGAACCCGATCCAGGGATGAGGGCCGAGGAGGAGGGGGCGCGTGCGAGCTGCCCCTCTCCCCGACCTCCCCCCGCCAGCGGGGGGACGAAACCCTACGCCGGCTTGCGCTGCTCGCCTTCGAAGACGTCGTAGACGTAGTCGTGCGCGGTGAGCGCGCCCTCGTCGAGGGTGCCCTTCTGGACGCGCTTCGCGATCTCCTCGCGCGGGAGATCGAAGATCGCCTCGAGGAGCTGCGCGCGCTGCTTCGCGCTCGCCTGCCCCACGACGAAGAGCACGCGGGCGCTGTGCTGGATGTAGCGCGGCGAGAGGAGCTGCCGCTTCAGGAGCTCCATGATGACCGGCGCCTTGGAGCGGTCGAAGCGGCCCGGATCGCCGCGGCGGTCGAGCTCGGCGAAGAACGCGTTCGTCCACTCGTTGTGGTAGTCCCAGACCTTGTCGAAGAGCTCCCGCGTGAAGCGGGTGCCGGCCTTGATGTGCTCGGCGTTGGCGCCGATCACGACGCCGTCCTCGGTGAGCGTCTGCCGCTGGAGGTGGCCGTCCTTGGTGATGGCGGCCTGGTGATGCGCGAGCGCCCACAGCCACGAGACGTTGATGCGGTACGTGGCGAGGTCGTTCATGAAGCGCAGCTTGAGCTCGTAGTCGTCGATCGCCGCCGCGAAGTTCCCGTTCAGGATCTGGAACCCGTAGTTGCCCGCCATGTAGAAGGCGTGCTGGATGTGCTCGATCGTGACCTCGCCCTTGGGCACGCCGTAGATCGCGTCCCACAGCTCCTGCGTGAAGACCTTCTCAGGCGCGTCGATCAGCTCCTTCGCGACGACGGACGGCGTGATCTTCCCCTGCGGGCCGAGGAGGCCGCGCGACTGGAGGAGGCTCCGCTCCGCGTCGCCGAGGCCGCTCGCCACCGTCAGCACCGGCTTGCCCTTCACGTCCACCGTCTGGTGCGGCGAGTCGAGGATCCCCTGCAGCTCGTCCACGCGAGCGCGCAGGGGGGCGTTGCCGGCGGCCACGTAGTCGGTCTCCGGGCTCGCGACCCAGCTCTGCCGGTAGGCGTCGTAGAGCCGTCCCTTCACGCGGCCGGCGAGGATCTCGTCGAGGGTGGGCTGCTGCCCCGCGGGCAGCGGCGCGTCGGGCACGAACATGAGGCCCAGCAGGCGCTCTCGCAGCTTGTCGATGACCATCGCGCGGAGCGCGAGCGGATTGTACCGGGACCGTCCATAGGCATCGCTCGGCTGGTAGATCATCACTGCCGCCATCCCGCCGATGGGCGCAGCGTTGGCGAGCTCGCCGTTCTTCATGCCGCCCATGAGCATCATCAGCGCGTTGTAGCGCTGGTAGGCGATCATGTTCGGGGTGGCCATGCCGATCGTCTGCGGATCCGGGAAGATGCCCTTCGGATCGTCCTTCCACATCTCGATGAGGCTTCCCAGGTAGTCCCAGCGGCCGACGTTCGTGCCGAGCAGCCTGCGCCGCAGGACCCAGGCGATCGCGGGCAGGAAGCGGCCGGCGTTCCCCTCCTCGTACAGCATCTTGATCTTGAGGGTGCCGGCCTGGACGCCGATGAGGCCCTCGAGCCGCGACAGGAGCCTCTCCACGATGAGCGCTTCGCGAGGCGTCTGGAGCTTGGGGATGTAGAAGTAGACGCCGCTGCCGGCACGCGTGAGCGCGTCGTAGTTGTTGAACGTCCACAGGGTGACGACGGCGACGATGCCGGGCGCCGGCTTCCCGTCCACCGTGACGTGATCGTACCGAACGTGGATGCTGGGCGGGCGCGCCAGCCGCGTCGGCCACTTCGCCTGCGGGGTGGTGATCCTGTAGGAGCGCTTCTTCCCCTTCTTCGTCACCTCGTAGGCGCGATCCGTCCAGCGGCCCTCGTGGATCTCCTTGGCGTTCTGCAGGGCCGCGAAGATGCCGACCGGCTCGTTGGCGGGAGTGCCGTCGGGCTGGAAGTGCGGCGGCGAGGCGTCCTCGAAGTCCGGCATGTTCATCGGCGCCGGGCTGTTGAGCGCGTTGAACGCCATGTCGAGCGGGTGCCACGGGCCGGTGAGCTCGAGGCCGGGATTCCTCGTCGGGTGGGCGTGCTCCGGGATGGGCGCCTCGTCGTTGAGCCGCCACCGCCACGGGCTCTCCCTGCCGAGCGCGTTGTCGACGAGGCCCTGGACGATCTGGCGAAACGTCCAGCGCTTCCCGCCGACCGGATCCTCGAAGGCGTCGTCCCACTTCGGCCAGGCGTACTTCTCCTTCACGGGCGCAGGCGACCGGAGCAGCGCCCGGCGCGCGTTCAGGGCGGCGGCGATCTCGGGCTCCAGCTCCCGCGTGAGGGTGGCGATCGTCTGCTCGACGTCGACCTCCCGGCCGTTCACCTTCTTCTTCCCGAACAGCTCCGGGAACTTCTGGAGAATGTCGTCACGAATCATGGCTGTGGTCCTGTCGTGCCGGACGGCACGCTGATGTTGAGAAAGGCCCGCCCTCTTGGGCGATGGTGCGCTCGCCTCGCAGCCGACGCACGCGTTACGCGGGTGCCACCTCTTTGGGTGTCAAGCGGCCGATACGGCGCATGATTGGAGGATCTTCGACGCGATGCGCGCCTCGTGTCCGGGTTACCGCTGCCCGGGATCGAGGCAGGCCCATCGCGGACTTCCAAGACCATCCGCAAGATCGCCGCAATCTCTCGGCGCGGTCCGCCGCCGAGGCCCGTGGCACGGCTCGCGCAAGAGTCTCTCCCCGGAGGCTCCGATGGGAAGAGCATTCGAGGTGATTCGCACGCGGGATCTCACGCGCCTGTTCGACTTCTTCGGTCTCGACGCCGCGCCGGAGCGCGTCGAGGCGCACCGGACGGCCATCCAGGCCCGGTTCGCGGTCGAGGTGCAGCACATCGTGCGCCTCTGCTCCAGTCTCCCAGAGCGGGAGCGCTTCAAGCTCTTCCGGGAAGCGCTGCGCTTGTCGTACGAGAGCGCGCTCCTCCGCGCCGGCGCCGCGATCTAGCGCTTCATCCCGCGCGCGGCGGCCGGCGGCCTGGCGCGCGCATGGTGGTCCGTGCGGAGGGCCTCGGAGCGCCTCGCTCGGCGCCTCCGCGGTCGCCTGTGGAACCCATCGCGGCGTCGACGCTGGCGCATGTCGCGGCTATCAAAATTTCCACCCCATCGATCAAGGAGTCGCCATGGCAGGAGTGAAACCGATCCCGCAGGGAATGCACACGCTCACGCCGAACCTCGTCATCCGCGACTGCGCGAAGGCGATCGATTTCTACAAGAAGGCGCTCGGGGCGCAGGAGGTGTCGCGCATGCCCGCGCCGGACGGGAAGAGCATCTGGCACGCCGAGCTGCGCATCGGAGACTCGATCTTCTTCATGAACGACGAGATGCCGGGGATGACCAACCCGGCGCCGAGCGCGTCGAACCCGGTGCCGGTGACGTTGTGGCTGTACGTGCCCGATTGCGACGCAGCATATCGGCGCGCGGTGGACGCCGGCGCCAAGTCGAAGGCGGAGCCCGCCGACATGTTCTGGGGCGACCGCTGCGCCGGCGTGGCCGACCCGTTCGGCTACGTGTGGTCCTTCGCGACGCACAAGAAGGATCTGACGGAGGAGGAGATGCGGCGCGGCGGCGAGGAGTTCGCGCGCTCGATGCAGCAGCAGCAGCCCGGCCACAGCTGAGCGGGCGCGGCGCGATGGGCGGGGGCCCCGAGCCGGAGCTCGGGGCTTCAGCCCACCTGGACGCCGTCGCGAGGACCTCGCCGGCGACCTCCTTCATGTCTGCGGGTCGTGCTGCGGTTCACGAAACAGCCCGCAGAGGGAAGCTCCGCGCGTTCGACGCTCGCCAGGGCGACACGATGACGTGAGCCCAGCGGGTGCCTGCGAGATGAACGCCTCGCGTCCTCGCGGAATGCACGGAGCTTTTCCGGATGCCCCTTCTGGCTCCGCGGATGCTTGCCTTGCAGCCGCTCGGTCGTTGTTAGTCTCGGGTGGCGCAAGTCCTCGCGAAACCACGCCTCGCCGGGGGGCGGCAGGAGTAATCCCATGATTCGGAACTGGTCTTCGCTCTTGGCCGTCGCGGCACTCGCGGTCGGGTGCAACAAGCAATCGAGCGGCGCGAACCTCACCGTCAGCGCCGCGAACGTCGCGACCATGTCGTCGAGCGACGGCGGCACGGTCTCGTCGAGCACCGTGACGGTGAAGCGGATCCGCATCGTCGTTCGCAAGGTGTCCTTCGACACCGCGGGCGGCGGCGAGGAGCGCGTCGGACCGTTCCTGGTGGACCTCTCGGGTGACGATCTCGGGGGCGGCGTCCACACGGTCTCCGGCGCGTCCGTGGCGCCCGGCACCTTCTGCGACCTGAGGCTCGTCATCAACACCTTGCCGGCCGAGAAGGCCGGGGGCGACGCCGGATTGCTCGCCATGGCGCAGCTGCACGCCTCGATCGCCGTGGACTTCACCATCGGCGGCGATGAGACCGTGTTCACCTTCAAGACTCCGATGGAGCTGAAGGTGACGCGCGAGGGCGCGTTCACCGTCAGCTCGTCCTCCAACCTGACGCTGAACTTCGACGCCCTGGGCTGGTTCACGGCGCTCGACGGCAAGGCCGTCGACCCGAGGGACCCTGCCAACCGCGGCCTCATCCTGGCCAACATCCGGAAGACGTTCGGCCTCTTTCCGGATGACGATCGCTGTGGCGAGGACCGGGACGAGTGCGAGTGCCGCGAGGACGACGAGGAGATGAACGCGCACGAGGGGCCGTTCGCGCATGACCGCCACATGGACGGCGGCATGCCGTGGTCCCTCGACGGCGGAAGGACGGACGACGACGACGGCGACAACGAGGACCACGGCGACGACGGCCAGCACGGCACGGCTTGCATGTGCAAGGTGAGCTGCCAGGCGCCGGACGCCGGTGCTGCGGATGCTGGAGCTCCCGATGCCGGAGCTCCCGATGCCGGCGCCCCGGACGCCGGAGCGCCGGACGCCGGAGCGCCGACGCCGCCGCTGTAGGATCGCAGCGTGGTGGTGAGCGGGGCGAGGCGCTCACCCCCGCCCCACCCACCGCACCTCGCCCTCCGCGGTGAACAGGAGACCCGCGGCGACGCTCCCGGGCGCGGCGAGGCCGAGCGCCTCGAGGATGCTCGCGTAGGTCCGCACCTGCTCGACGTACGCGCCGTGCGTCTCGGCGACGTCGCCGGGCGGCGGCGCGTCGGTCTTGAAGTCGATCACGGTGAGCTGGCCCTCCCGCATCCCGAGCAGGTCGACGTAGCCGGTGACCAGGCGTCCGTCGCGGGCGAGGGCGACCGGGTACTCGAGCTGGAGATCCGGGCCGGACGCCCGCCGCAGCCCGGCTCGCTCGAGGGCGGCGAGCGCGCGCCGCACGTCCTCCACCGCCTCGCCGCGCCGCCCGGCGAGGCCGGTCGCCCCTGCGGCGCGCTCGACGGCGGCCTCGGTCCCGAGTCCAGGCTGCGCGAGGGAAAGCCCGAGGGCGCGGTGGACCGTCTCGCCGAACACGGGGCCGAAGCGGCTCGCGCGCGGTGGACGCGGCGCGCCTGCCTCGCCGGGACGCTCCTCGTCCATCCGATGCGCCTCCGAGGTGACCGCCGCCGGCGCGAACCTCGGGCGGGCCGCCTCGAGGGCCGCCGCTCTCCACGCCGCATCCACCTCCGCCGCGAGCGCGGAGGCATCGCCCCGCACACGCGCCGGTGGCGCCGGACGCTCGCACGCCCACGCCGGCTCGGCGCCGACCGCGTAGGGTTCGAGCGCGTCCATCAGCTCCTTCGGCGCGCCCGTCACGAGCCGCCCGGTCACCCAGGCCGGATTCGGCGCGCCCGCGACGGGCAGCACGAGCAGGTCGCGGGCGCGGGTGGCCGCCACGTAGACGAGCCGCTTCCGTTCCGCGTCGAGGTACTTCCTCTCGCGGCGCGCGACGTCCGCCCCCGCCGGCTCCTCCCATTCGATGCCGTCGAGCGCGAGCGCCCAGGCCGTGCCGTCGCGGCTCACCGAGTAGGTGCTCGCGACGTCGCGCGACTGGAGGTCGGCGCAGGCATCCCAGAGCACGACGACCGGGAACTCGAGCCCCTTCGCCTGGTGGATCGACAGGACCTGCACGGCGTCGCTCGCGACGGGCCGCGGCGGATCGAGCTGGACCGGGTCGATGGCCCAGGCGCGAACGCGCGCGGTGGCCGCGTCGAGGTCGAGCCCAGCGGAGGCCGCGAGCGCGTCCAGCGCGAGGCAGAGCTCGCGGAGCGCGTCGAGGCGCTGCGCGCCGTTCGGGCCGAGCGCCACGGCGCGTCCGAACGCGGTCCGCTCGAGCAGGTCGCGCGCCGTCGCACCGGGCGAGCGCGACAGGCGCCGGCGCCGCAGGTCGCGCACCATCGCGACCGCGGCGCGGGCGCGCACGACGCCGGGATGCGTCGAGCCCTCGCCCGCCGCCCGCTCGCGCGCGAGGTCGTCGTCGTCGAGCGCGAAGAAGGGTGGTCGCATGAGCGCCGCCTGCGCGACGCCGTCGTCGCCGTCGGCGATCGCGCGCAGCGCGAGCAGGAACTGGCGGTGGAGCGGGTCGGAGAGGAAGAGCGTGCCGCCGCGGGCGGCGTAGGGCACGCCGAGCCGGTCGAGCTCGGGAAAGAGGAGCGGCAGGTTGAAGGTGGAGCCGGCGAGCACCGCCACGTCGCCGTATCGCGCGGGCCGGGGCGCCCCGGTGACCGGATCGACGATCGTGCGCCTCTCGCCCTCGACGAGCCAGCGCAGGTAGGCGGCGACCGCCTTCGCCTCGGCGGCGCGGAAGGCGGGCTTCCGCCTGTCCTGCGACGCGAGCGGGAGGAGCTGGACGCGCGGCGACGGCGTGCCCTCGCGTCCGGCGAGGAGCGGCTCGTTCACGACCGTCCCCTCGCCGGGGTCGAAGATGGGCATCCCGGGCTCGGGCTTCCCGAGCACGTCGTCGAACCGGCCGTTCAGCCACGCCAGCAGCGAGGGCTCGCTCCGGAAGTTGGCGGAGAGCTTCGCGACGAGGTGCGGCCCGCGCTCCACGATGGCGCGCACCTCGGCGTAGACGGCGATGTCGGCGCGGCGGAAGCGGTAGATGGACTGCTTCGGGTCGCCGACGATGGTGAGCTTGCCGGGGACGAGCGCCACGTCGCGCCAGCTCTTCGCGGCGGCGCCCTGCTCGCACAGGTAGAGGACGATCTCGGCCTGGAGCGGATCGGTGTCCTGGAGCTCGTCCACCAGGACGTGGTCGAAGAGCGCCTGGTACTCGGCCCGGACGTCGAGCCGGTCGCGGAGCAGGTTCCGGAGCTGGAGCAGGAGGTCGACCTGGTCCACCGCCCGGTGGCGCGCCTTCACCTTCTCGTACGTGGCCACGACGGCGGGCGCGGTGCGGACCAGGCGACGGCCCATCCAGCGGCCGAAGGGGCGGAGGAGGTCCTCGACGATCGCGGTCTCGCGGACCTTGTTCTTGGCGCTGTCGCCGCCGAGCGCCTTGTAGGCCCTCCAGCCTCCGTCGTCGTCCGGGAAGTCGTCGCGCTTGCCGAGCTTCGGGAAGCCGTGGGCGAGCCGGAGGAGCTCGGCGAGGATCGGGACCGGATCCTGGAGGTCGCGCAGCCGCTGCAGGCGCGTGAGCGTGCGCGCGATGAAGCGCGACCCGGCGCCCTCGCCCCGCGACCTCGCCGCGAGCCCGGCGAGCTCGTCCACGAGCTCGCGGAACCTGCCCAGGTCCGGCGCCGTCGCCGGGGGGGCGACCGGCGGCACGTCGCGCGTCTCGATGAGCCGGTCGAAGAGGCGGTCGAGGCCCGCGTACTCGCCGTGCTGGTGCTGCACGCTCTGGACGCGCATCCCGGCGCGCAGCGCGTCGACGATGGTCGCCTGAGCCTCCTCCGCGAGCGCCGCGAGATCCCGATGGAGAGCGGTGGCCGCATTCCGCTCTCCCTGAGGGCGAGCGTCATGGAGCTCGTCGGCGAGCGTCCCCGTCTCGACCGCCTGGAGGAAGGCGCTGAACGTCTCGGCGACGAGCTCGCCCGCGTCGTCGACGATGTCGTAGGACGGGCTGAGCCGCGCCTCGACGGGGCGCAGCCGCAGCAGCCGATCGGCGAACGAGTGGATGGTCCCGACATGAGCCGTGTCGAGCGCCGAGAGCGCGGCCGCGAGCCGCTCGCGGCGGCGCGCCGAGAGGTCCGCCTTCGCGAGCTCGCGCAGGAGCGCCTCGCGGATGCGCAGCTTCAGCTCGCCGGCCGCCTTTCGCGTGAAGGTGATCGCGGCGACGCGCGGCAGCGAGAGGGCCGCGCCGTCATCGCAGGGCGCGACGAGCTCGACGAGGCGAGCGACGAGCAGGGTGGTCTTGCCGGTGCCGGCGCCCGCGTCGGCGATCACGTTGACGCCGCGCGCGTGGATGGCAGCCTCGCGCTGATCGTGATCCGGTGCCCTCCTCCGCGGGGTCATTCCTCGTCCTCCTCGCCGAGCTTGAGCGTGCGGAAGCGCGCGAGCGGGGTGCCGTCATCGGCCTCGTCGAGCCCGGCTGCGGCGCGGCGCGCGGACTCGGCGCCGCAGAGCGGGTGGAAGGGGCAGAAGCCGCAGTCGCCCTCGTCCGGGGTGGGCGGGAACGCGCGCGCGCTCAAGAGATGAGCCGCCGTCGCGAGCCATTCCCTCGTGGCGCTCTCGAGCGAGCCGGCGTCGGCGCGGAAGGCGCGCTCCTCGGCGTCGCCGCGCCCGCTCGCGTACGCATAGGCGGCGATGACGTCGGGCGGCGTGCCCCACTCCGAGGCGAGCTGCTTCGCCGCGAGCTGGTAAAGGCCGAGCTGCACGTCGCGGAAGGGCGTCGGGCCGGCCTCGTCTCCGCGTCGCGGGTGCGCGCGGCCGCTCTTCAGATCGCGGACGAGGGTCGCGCCGCCCTCCACGTCCACGCGGTCGATGAACCCGCGGGTGTGCAGGGTCACGCCGTCGGCCGGGATGGCGAGCGGGGTCCGCTCGCCGAAGGGGAGCTCCACGCCGACGAGCTTCCGTCCGCTCGGGCCCTCCCAGTCGTACTCGAGGAACGCGCGCAGGCTCTCGCGCAGCCGCTCGCGCTCCTTCTCGCGGATGCCCTCGCCGACGAGCGGGTACTCCGAGAGGAGCTCGTGGAAGAGGCGGTCGCCGAGCGCGAGCGCCGTCTCGAGCCAGTACGCGAGCGACCTCCTCCGCGCGACGAAGTCCGCGCCGTGGGTCCGGTAGAACGCCTCGACCACGCGGTGGAGCAGGCTTCCGTAGGAGAGCGCGTCGAGCTCGCGCAGCGGCGGCGCGGCGGCCGGCGCCTCCCAGCCGAGGATGCGGCGCATGAGGAACATGCGCGGGCACTGCACGAGCTGCTGGAGCGCGGAGGCGGAGATCGGGCGCGCCGGGTCGATCCCCGGCAGCGCCGGGAACGGCTCGCCCGGGCCGAGCACGCCGTCGGCCGGGCCGAGCGGTCCGACCCGGAGGCGCAGCTCGCCGACGCGGTCGAGCGCGAGGGCGGGCTCGGCCGCCCACGCCGGCGGCAGCTCGGGCGCGGTTCGCGAGACGCGGTCGAGCCAGGCCGCGTCGGAGATGGGGTGGGCGGCCCGGAACGCCGCTGCCGCCTCGCGGGCGGGGCGAAACGCGTCGCGCCGGAGCGCGGCCGTGTCCGGGACGACGGGAGCAGGTGCGCCGCTCGCCGCGTCGGGACGGCCCAGCGCCGCGGCCGCCTCGATGAAGAGCGAGGCGGGCTCGCGCTCGGTGCGCGTCAGATCGACGTTCGGCGCGGAGAGGACGACGGAGTCGCGCGCTCCCTGGACGGCGCGGAAGAGCGCGTCCACCTGCGCCGCCACGTGGTCGTCCGCGCTCGGGAGGATTCGCCCCGGCGCACCGGCCTCGAGCGCGGCGCGGAGCCGCTCCGGCAGGACCGGATCCTCGCGCGGCTGCGACGGCAGCACGCCCTCGCAGAGCCCGATCACGCGAACCGCCGCGAACCCGAGCCCCGCGGCGCCAGCGACGGTGCCGACGTAGACCGCCGGCTCGCCGAAGCGGCCGCGCGAGACGCGCAGCGCGAGCAGGCGATCGCGGATCACCACGAGCGCGTCGGGCCCGGTGAGCCTCTCGCCCAGCGACCGCGCGCAGGCGGGCGCGAGCGACTCGGCGAGCCGCCCCGGCAGCGCCGCGCCCTCGCCCGGCATGAGGAGCCACTCGTCGAGGAAGCCGCGGAGGGCGTCCCAGAGGGCCGCGAGCGGCGCTCCCCCGACGAGCGCACGCGCGACCCCGACCAGCGCCTCCAGGGCCGGACGAACGGCGCGGAGGTTCCGGAGCGTCCGCTCGATCCGCAACGCCTCGCGCGCGGCCGAGTCCTCGTCGAGGCGCGCCCTTGCGAGCGCGGCCTCCAGCTCCGGGGCGCGCGCAGCGGCACGAGGCGACCACTCCAGCGCCCCCTCCGGGCGCGCGGCGTTTCCGCCGGCGGTCCCGAGCGAGAACGCGAGCTCCATCGCCTCGCCGTGCGTCAGGTGGGACACGGTCGCGGGGCGCGGCGCTCCCTCTCCGGCCGGGGAAGGCCGCGGCGGGCGCTCGATCCGCACGGCCGGCAGCACCGCCGCGAGCGTCTCCGCTGAGAGGTGAGCCTCCAGCGCGCGGATCACGGCAAGGAGGCGCGCTCCCGCGGCGGTCGAGATCGCCGGCAGGCCGCCCGCGACGTGGACCGGGAGCGTCCGACCGTCGAAGGGCAGCCGCTCCAGGCGCTCCGCGACGAGCTGCGCGAGCGGGTCCTGCGCCGGCACCAGCACCGCGATCTCCTCCAGCGGGAGCTTCTCCTCGAGGACCTTCTGCGCCACCCATCCCGCGGCCGCCTCCAGCTCCGCCTCGACGCCTGCGTGCTCCTCGAGGTGGACCGTTCCGTCCGGGCCACGGCTCCGCGGCCGATCCGGCGCGGCGAGGACCTCGACGGGCTGGAAGAGGAAGGCCGAGAGGAGGTCGCGCTCGGTCCGCTCCGCCTCGACGGAGATCGTCCCCGTGAGCGCGCCGCGCGCTTCCACCCCGAACAGCGCCTCCAGCCGCTCCAGGTGGCGCCGCCGCGGCGGCCGCGCGGTCCATACACCCAGCGTGAGCACAGGGATGGCGCGCACGAAGCGCGCGAGGGCCACGTCCTCGTGCCCCGTCACGGAGGCGAGCGTGGGACCCTGGAATGGCCACGCACCGGGTTCGCGCGCGAGCAGCGCCGCCGCTTCCAGGTAGACCCGCGCCGACGTGAGCGAGCCGCCAGCCTCGGCCGCCGCGCGCGACCACAGCAGAGCGAGATCGCGGGCGTGGGCCGTGTCGCGCGGGAGATCGGCCGGCGACAGGCCCGCCGCCTCGAGGGTGGCGATGGCGCGCGCGAACGCCTCGTCCCAGCCGCGCGTCGAGCGCAGCAGGTCGAGGTCGAAGTGCTCGAGCAGGAGGTCCTCGCGGAAGAGCGAGAGCAGCCGCGCCGGCCGGAGCGCCTCCTCGCCGCGCTCGACCGCGACGCCGGCCGCGTGCAGCACCTCGATGGCAGCCGTGAGCGGGCCGACCAGCCGCGTTCCCGCGAGGGCGCGCGCGGAGCCGGACCGGGCGAGCGCCCGCCGGAGCGCGTGAGCGTGGCGCTCGGAGGGAACGAGGACGGTGCGCGAGGGGAGAGGGCCCGCCGGCGGGAGGTCGATCACCGCTCTGGCCCAGGCGGCCTCACTGTCGAGGGGCAGCGCTCGCATCGGATTCTCTGGAACGGGATCCTACGCGAGGGACGGACAATGCGCGAAGGCGCCGGGAACCCGGTCTCACACGGCTGCGAGTGCTCGACCGGAACGCGGCGATCAGCCCTTCCTGCGCCCCTCGACAACGTGGCTCGCACGACACCGGCGCACGCGCACGAGCGCGCTGGCACTTGGCCGTGACGCTCCGCGGGGCCGCCACGACGGCAGGGATTTCGCAGACGAGACGCCGCCGATCAGGCAGCGCGCGTCACGCCGCGCACCGAGGTCAGGAGCTGCAGCCTCGTGAACGGCTTGAACAGCACCGGCGCCGGCGCGAGCAGCTTCCGGACCGAGGGCAGGGACAGCGCGGTCATGAACAGCACGGGGACGGCCTCGAGGTCGGGCTGGCGCCGCACCTCTTTGGCGACGCCCAGCCCGCCGGCGTCGGGCAGCATGACGTCGATCACCACCGCGTCGGGGTGCACGGTGCGCGCCGCCTCCACGGCATCCGCTCCCGTCGCCACCGGCGTGACCGCGAATCCCGCCCTCGACAGACAGCTCGCCACTGCCGCGCGGAGCTCGTCGTCGTCCTCGACGACGAGCACCTTGGGGCTGCCCAGAGCTGGCTCGTAGGTCATGTCGCCTCCTGACGCGGTGGATCTACGTGGGCCGTGTCGCGCCGGCATGACCGAGGAATGCCGGATCGTGATGGAGCAACCGCCGGGAGCGGCGAACATTCCGTCGCGAGCGCGGCACACGCCCGAACGCCGCGCGCGCTAGGACGGAGCCATGAGGTTCCTCATCTCCGACGCATTCACGCGCAGTCTCGCGCGGCTCGACGACGCCGCGCGGCGGGCCGCGGAACGGGCCGCGTTCGAGTTCCAGCTGAGCCCGTCGCGACCCGGCCTGCGGCTGCACCGGCTCGTCCACGCGATCGATTCCGGGTTCTGGTCGCTGCGCGTGAACCGCGACGTGCGCATCATCGTGCATCGCTCCGGCGCCGAGTCGGTCTTCTGCTACGCCGACCACCACGACCGGGCCTACGCGTGGGCG
>DASWDS010000289.1:0-5727 GCA_036395165.1 Anaeromyxobacteraceae bacterium
GGACGCGCGGCACGACGAGCGTGTGTCCGCGCGCCATCGGGAAACGGTCCAGGAAGGCGACGCCGCCCGGTCCGTCGTGGACGACCTGCGCCGGGACGGTGCCGGCCACGATTCCGCAGAAGAGGCACTGGGCCACGGCGCGCCTACTGGCAGCTCACGCTTCCGGTGCAGAGCGACGTCGTGCCGTTCGTTATGGCCGCGATGGCGATCGCGCAGATGTCGACGGTGCTGCCCGAGCACGCCGCGGCCGAGAAGTCGCCCTGGAGCTTGCTGCCGTCAGTGAACGTGATGCTCACGCTCCCGGAGAAGCGGGTCGGGCCGGCCTCGGTGAGCGTGACGGTCCCCGTGGCCTGGGTCGAGGTGCTCACCGGCGAGCAGCTCGCACCAAGGTTGTGCGCTTCCGCGAACGCCGCCTTGAAGCCGGTCGCGGTCGCGGCGGTCCCCGGGTTTTCCACGACGGTGTAGGTGCCATTCGTGATCGCGGCGTCGCCGCTGAACACCGCATCGGAAATGAAGACGGTCACGCCCTGGCTGTTCGCATGCGCGACGCACGTCGCGCTGATGAGGTCCGCGCACACGTTCGCGGTGCTGGCGAACTGGATCGCGACGCCCGCCGCGTTGATGTTGCCGAACGCACCCAGGTTGCAGGCCTTCGGCCCGAGGCTGAGCGCCGCAACGTCCACGGGCGAGAACGCCACTCCACCGATCGTCCCCTTCGCCGGGTTGCTGGTCGCCATACCGCCGCCGCCGCACGCCGCCGCGGCGAGCGCGGTCACCACCACGAGAAGCTTTCGCATGGAGAGACTCCTGTCGACTGGGAGCTTAGCGCTGGGGAGCGGCGGCGGAACCGGTTTCGCTCGAGCCCGCGCGGGGTCCTCTAGGGAAGCTGCAGGCACTCCGCGATGGTGGGCGTGGGCGGTCCGACGGGGCTCACCTTCACGGCCGTGCCATCGTCGAATGTGACGAGATAGTGGCCGCCGGCGGCGACGCCGTTCCTGATCTGGAGGGAGTCCGGGCCACCGTCGCCGTAGAGGATCGTGCCGTGGATCGGCGGAGACGGCGTGGCCGCCCCGACCGGATGGGGACGGAACGTGAACGCGACCGTGCCCTCCATGTGTCCGTCGCCACTGAACCCGGTGTCTGTGTGCTGGTTCCCGTCGAGCTCGACGCCGGTGAAGTCCGCGTAGGTCCGGAACGTGATGTCGGTAGGCGAGGGCAGCCCCGTGTGCACGTGCACGCTCCCGGAGAGCCACCCCACGAAATCCTGCGCGTTGTTGTACTGGAGCATGTTGGCGCTGCCGAAGCCGATGATGCGGACCTGCGAGGTCATCACGGCGAGGTTCGCGAGGTGGAAGGCGCAGGCGCCGTCGGCGTCGGTCGCCATGCCGAGCCGGGCGAGCGCGTCCGGCAGGAGCGCGTACGCGCCGGCCCAGGCCCCGTCGCCGCCCAGCGCGAGCGTGGTCGGCCCACGGTCCGCCGAGAGCGCGAGCGTGCGGTCGATGTCCTTGCGCTGCGAGCCGTTGCGGTTGAGGAGGCCCGTCCCCCTCTCGTCCGGCATCGTGTAGTCGAACCGCGCCGCGAGGCGCAGCGTACCGGGCGCCTCGCTCCAGCTCCCCGCGAGCATTTCGCCGGAGACGCCCGCCGTCTCCCTCACGTCGAACGACGAGAGCGTGAATCCGGAGGGCCTGCCGTCGCGGTCGTGCCCGAGCACGAGCAGGTGGATGTTCGTCCCCCGATAGGCGATCCACGTCTCGCCGCTCGCGAACGTCATCGCGACGTCGAGCTTCTGCCCGACCTCGGCGTACGGCCCGATGCAGCCGGCGAGCGCGGCGGCGGCCAGCAGGGCGAGGCGGCGCGCAAGCATGGCGCTAGTCGGCGGCGAAGCCGAACCCGGCGAACATGCCGGCTCGGAAGGTGAGCCCGCCGCGCAGGTCGTTGCTCCGCAGCGGGTCGTAGAAGTCCACCGCGGCGCTCGCGAAGCTGCCGAGGCTCATGGGCATCCCGCGCATCCGCGCGCCCGGCTTCCAGCGAACGACGGTCTCGCCGCCGAGCCCGAGGAGGAGCGCGCTGAAATCGCGGTAGCCCGGCCGCCCGGGGAGCCACAGCAGCGTCCCGTGCACGCCCGGCCCCGCCTCCCACTCGACGCGCGGTCCGGGCCGCCAGCGCCACTGTCTCCCGATGAGGAGGTCGGTGCCGAAGCGCGTGCCGTACACCTCGTGCGTCGCGTAGACGCGCCCATCCTCCCGCGCTTGCAGCGGGAGGAGCGCCGAGACGTGGAGCAGGAGGCCGTTCCTCGCGCCTCGCGAGGCGATGTACCCGAGCGCGAGCGAGTGGAACGTGTAGTGGCTCGACTCGCGGTTCCAGAACGTCGTGCCGTGCCAGCCCACCCCGAACCCCTGCCGCCAGCCGTCGGAGCGCGGCGGGGCGGACGGCGTCGGCGCCGGCACCACCGCGGGGGCCGGCACGACGCTCGCCTGCTCGTCCGCCGTGGGATCCGGGTCCTGCGCGAGCAGCACCAGTGCGAGCAGGGTCGCGATCATCGCATCCCTCTCCTACTCGGCGGCCTCGTTCCAGGCGCGTCTTCCGGTCGCGGTCACGACACGCGGGCGAGCAGCGCCTCTCCCGCCTTCACCCAGTCGCGCGCGTCCGGATCGCCCGCCTCGGCGAGATCCTTCGCGAGCAGGACAGCGCGGCGGGCGGCCGCCCGGCCCTGATCGGGCTCGTCGTGCGCGATGAGCGCCTCGGCGAGGGCGAGCTGGTTCGGCGGGTAGTCGGGGAAGAGCGCCACCGCGGCCCGCGCGGCGGCGACGCCGGACTCCGGATCGCCCGGCCCGAGCGGCCAGGCGGGCGCGCGCGAGAAGACGAGCGCGAGCACGCGCTGCGGCCCCGCCCGATCGAGGCGCGGGTCTCCCTCGGCCGCGTGGCGGAGCTTCTGCACCATGAGCTTCAGGCCCTCGAGGACGGTGGCGTGCCGCTCGCGCGCCTGCAGCCCGAGCGCGATCGCGAGGGCGTAGTCGCAGGGCGGGGTGTCGGGCGCGCGGCGCTCGCAGAACTGCGCGGCGTCGATCGCGGAGGCGGCGAGCGCGCCGCGGTCCGCGTCGGGCGCGTGCTCGATGAGCCACGCCTTCGCGTGCACCGCGCCGACCAGGCCGTCGATGCGCCGCGGGTCGGCCGCCGCCGCCGCGACGAAGAGCGACTCGGCGCGCCGGACGGCCGCCACGTCGGGGCGCCTCGCGAACGACGCCTCCGCCTCCGCGATGAGCTCCGCCGCGCTCGCGCCGCCGGCCTCGGGCGGCGCGCCCGAGAGCGGCCGCGGCTCGCGCAGGGCGTGCGCGCAGGCGAGGGAAGCCGCCGCTCCCGCAGCGGCCAGGATGACGAGCGCCGGCCGCAGCCGGCTCAACGCTCGTTCCCGCCGAGGCGGCGCACGGCCGCGACCGCGGCCGGATCCGCCGGGACGAAGCCGGCCATCCGGATCCCCTCCAGCGCCGTGGTGCCCTGCGGCGTCTCGCCGAGCTTCACCAGGCCGCCCTCGAGCGCCTTCCAGCGCGGCGCCGGGAGCTTCCTCCCGACGGTGCAGACGAGCGCGGTCGGGAGCGGCTGGGAGCGCGCCACGACCTCGAGATCGGCCGCGAACGGCAGCGACTCGAGCGCTCCCGACTGGGCGCCGTCGAGCAGGACGACGACATCCTCGCCGGCCGCCAACTTGCGCAGCGACGAGAGCACCTGGCTCGACTGCGTGATGCGGGCGCCCTCGGGGATCTTTCCCCAGCCGGCCAGGGCGCCTCGCACGAAGTCGGGGGCGTACCCGGCGATCGACAAGATCGTGAAGCCGGCGAGCGCCGCCGGCGATCGCACCCGCCCCTTCTTCGCGACGAGCGTCCAGACCTCGCTGACCCCGACGCCGCGCTGCTTCACTTGCAGCCGCGGCGCGAGGTCGAGCGCCTTCCCGTGCTTCACGAGGAACGGCGCCGGCACGAGCGCGACGGCCGCGTCGGGCGCGGCGAGGCGCGCGAGCCCGGCCTTCTCGCTCTCCTCGTACACCGCGGACAGCGAGTCCCTCGGCCAGCCCGCGGCGGCGGCCAGGGCGGCGGCGAAGACGTCCATCGACGGCTGCGCCTCGGCGCTCGTGCCCGGGTAGCCCGGAGCGCAGGCGACGAGGGTGACGCGGGGGAGGTCGGCCGCGGCGGCGGCGGCGGCGAAGACCGAGGCCGAGACACACAGTCCGAGAGCACATCTCATGCGCAGCAGATTATCCGACCCCGGGTCGCCCGCAAGGCGCTCGTCGGCGCCCCCCGGAATCCCCCCGCGCGCGCCGGCGCGATGCTAGCTTGCGGTCGCGATGGCCCCTCGCACGCTCCTGGAGCGCGTCTTCCGGCGCGTCGTCGCGGCGCGCTTCGCGATCCTCGCGGCCTATGCGCTGCTCGTCCCGATCGCGGCCTTCCTCGCGACGCGCATCCCCTCGGAGGGGGGCATCGGGCGCCTCATCGTCGCGTCCGACCCCGACGTCGTCGCGACGCGCGAGTTCCAGCAGGTCTTCCCGGAGGGGCAGCTCGTCGTCCTGCTCCTGGAGGCCGACGATCCGTTCCGGCCCGAGGTGCTCGCGGAGGTGGACGCGCTCGAGGCCGCGCTGCGCGCGATCCCGAAGGTCACCGTCTACTCCGCGCTCGACGTCTTCCGGCGCGCGCGCCCCGCCTTCGCGCCCAACCCCGAGGGCGCGGCGGCGTTCCGCCAGTTCGCGACCGGCGCCGACTTCTTCCGGCGGCAGGCTCTCCTCGGAGACCGCTTCCTCGGGCTCGCCGTCGCGCTCGCGGTGCAGGGTCCGAAGGAACGCGACGCCACGCTCGCCGCCGTCGACGAGGCCCTCTCCCGCGCGCGGCTGGGCGCCGTCACGCGCATCCGCAAGGTGGGGGCGCCCTACGTCGAGGCGTGGATCGAGCACGCCTCGGGGCGCGCGTCGCTGCGGTACTTCCCCGTCTTCGGGGTGCTCGTGGTCGGGATCGCGCTCTTCCTCTACCGGTCCGCGCGCTCGCTCCTCGCCATCCTGCTCGCGCTCGGGACGGCGGTGGCGCTCGGCGTGGGGGCGGGCGCGCTGCTCGGGTTCTCCTTCACCATCGTCTCGGCCCTCGTCCCGCTGACCGTCCTGGTCACCGCGCTCGCGTCGCTCGTCTACATCCACTCGCGGTTCATGGACCAGCCCGAGGGCGTCCCCGCCGACGAGCACCAGATCTTCGCGCTCACGAACAAGTTCCTCCCGGTGACGGCGTCGAGCGTCGCGGCGGTGCTCGGGTTCGCGGCGCTCTCAGTCTCGAAGATCCTGCCCATCCGCGAGATGGGGATCTGGACCGCGGTCGGGCTCGCGCTCTCGTGGGTGGTCGCCTTCACGCTCTTCCCCGCCCTCCAGAGGGTGCTGCGGACGCCCACCGGCCGCGTGGTGGCGGTCCGGACCCGCCTCTACGACGCGCTGGCGGGCGCGCTGCCGGGCTTCACCTGGCGCTGGCGGTGGCCGCTCCTCGTGGGCGCCCTCGCGCTCGCGGCGGCGGGCCTCGTCGCGCTCTTCGGGATCCCGGGGCGCATCGCGCCCATGCGCGTCGGCGTCGACTCGCTCGACTACGTCGACCCGTCGCTCCCCATCCACCGCGACCTCCTCTTCTTCCGCCGGCACGTCGGAGGGCTCAACGTGGCGCGCGTCTGGGTCCGGACGCCGCCGGGGGCGGTCACCGAGCCGGA
>DASWDS010000290.1:0-10453 GCA_036395165.1 Anaeromyxobacteraceae bacterium
ACCGGCGGCGAGGTGATGCCCGAGAACGTGGCGGTGACGTGCGCGGAGCCCTGCTGCTGTCCGCTGGCGGTGGTCTGCCCTCCCGAGGTCGAGATGCTCACCGCGGCGTCGTCGGAGGCCCAGACGACGTCGGCCGTCAGCGTGCGCGTGGACTGATCGGAGTAGGAGCCCACCGCCACCAGCGTGGTGGCCGTGCCGGTGGCGAAGCTCGACGCACCCGGGTAGACCGCGATGCTCTGCAGCACGGCGTCCGTGACGGAGACGGGCGCGGACGCGCCGACGCCGGAGAACGAGGCCGACACGACGGCGGCGCCCTTGCCGACGGCGCTGATCGTGCCGCCGCTCACGGTGGCGACGGAGGTGTCGGACGACGACCATGCGGCGGAGGCGGTCACGTCGTGCTTCGACCCGTCGCTGAACGTCGCGTATGCAGAGCACGCGGCGGTCATCCCCATGGAGAGGCTCGCCGTGGTGGGGTCGATGGTGAGCGACACGGCCGCCGCGGGCGTCACGCCGAGCTGCGCCGCGCCGGAGATGTCCTGGAACGTCGCGGTGACGGTGACGCTCCCGGCCTGGTTGCCCTTCACGACGCCGGAGGCCACGAAGGAGGCGACGGCCACATCCGACGTCGACCAGGTCACCGCCGTCGAGACGTCCTCGACCGTGCCATCCGAGAAGGTGGCCGTCGCCGTGAACGGCTGCTGGACGCCAGCCGGGATGGTCGCGGTGGATGGCGCGACCGAGATCGAGCTCAGCGTGATCGCCACGCAGCTCGCACCGGTGCAGGGCTGAGCCTTCGGGGATCCACTTCCGCCGTGGCAACCGGCGGCGAGCAGCGCGCCGAGGGCCGCGTAGATTCCGAAAGCTCCGCCGCCAACGATTCGCATGGTGTTCCCCTGGGCTCGAGACGTCGCGTGCGACGGTATGACGTCATTGGTATGTCGAACGGGGGCCCTGCGGCAGCGCGCGTCCGTGCGACGCCGGATCAAGGGTGAAGGGAGATGTGGCCAGAGGTGGGCGGCGTCCGAACGATCATCCCTGCGCGCCCGCGCCGGAGCGGCGCGGTCTCCACCCGAGACGCTCGGTGCCACCCGCGAGTCGGCCGCGACTCGCGCTCTTCTGCCCGAGTCCCTCGCAATTTCGCGGCACTCCGCGGCTCCCGTGCGGGCACGGACCTCGCAACCCGCGGCGTGCAGACGGACACGCAGTGCGATGCTCGAGGTGAGGTCGATGAGGCGCTCTTGGCTGCCCGGGGTGTTGCTGCTCGCCGCCTGCGGCGGCAGCGAACCGGCGCCGTTTCGCGTCGAGGTCGCCACGGGCGGCGCGAGCGCCGGGTGGCTCCAGGATCCGACCCTCGCTCGACGCACGCTGGCGGCGGCGCGCACGGCAGCGACGCAGTGGGGCGGCGCCGATCTCGACGGCTGGACGGTCCGCTACGTCGGCGACATCGCCGCCTGCGGCGCCGAGCCCCCGGATGCCGCCACGATGGGATGCACTCACCAGGACGAGAGGATCATCGAGCTGAAGGTGAGCGCCACCTCGCCGTGCGTCGAGGGCACGGCCCTGCTCCACGAGATCGGCCACGTCGCGCTCCCAGGCGACCCCGACCACGCCGACCCGAGGTGGTCGAGCGGCGAGTTCTGGTACGCCCTGCTCGGCGCGATGCAGGACGGGATCGGCGCGAGCGACCCGTCGTGCGCCAAGGCCATCGCGGCGTGGCGCCTGTGGTGGCGTGGCAAGCCAGATTGACGCCGACGCCGCTGTCGCGGCACGGACGAGCTCGCCCCGAGTCCGGTGCGGTATGATGCGCGCGCCTCGTCCGCCCCCGGAGTCCCCGTGCGGCGCCCCGTTCGCGCTGATCGGGCGTGGTTGCCAGGCCCCGGGGCTCACCGGCCCCGTGCCCCGCATCCACCCCGAGCACGACAGAAGCTGGTGCGAGAGGGGCCCTGGGCAGTAGTTTCCATCCGAACCTCACGAACGAGCGCCCAACCATGACCATCCGCCCCGTCACCGACGAGGACACCGATGCCGTTGTCGGTCTCTGGCGCCAGGTGTTTCCGGAGTACAGCGACCCAGCGCGGCCACATCGCGATTCGCGCGCCAACGTGGTGCGGAAGCTCGCGTTCCGAGACGGGCTCTTCTTCCTGGCCGAGGTCGAGGGCCACATCGTCGGGACGGTGATGGCGGGCTACGACGGCCACCGCGGCTGGATCTACTCGCTGGGCGTCCACCCGGGGGCGCGCCGCGCCGGCGTGGGCCGGGCCCTGCTGGCCCAGGCGGAGCGGTCGCTGGCGGCGCTCGGCTGCCCCAAGGTGAACCTGCAGGTGTTCTCCGGCGATGTCGGGGCGCAGTGCTTCTGGCGGAGCGTCGGCTACGCGGAGGAAGCGATGCTCAGCTTCGGGAAGCGGCTCGAGTGACGAGATCGCTTCGTGACGGGGCGCATCCTCGTCGTGTGCCCCGGACTACGCCTTCCGCCGCGCCGCCTTCGGCGCCAGATCGAGCTCCGGGTAGTGCCGGAAGATGCCCGCCTCGTTGAATGGGATGCGGCGCACCGACGCGAGGTAGGCCGCGATGCGCGGGAGTGCGGCGACGCGGTCGTGCAGGGCTCCGAGCCGCGGGACGCGCCGCTCGTGCCGTTCCATCGCGTGGGGGAGGGCATACCGGAGCCCGGCCACCACCTGGAACGTGGACAGGTCCACGTAGCTCAGCCCACGCCCGACGAGCCAGCGTCCCTTTCCGGCGGGGTTCGAGTCGAGCGCGCGATCGAGGTAGCCGAGGAACAGGGGGATGCGCTCGCGCATGAACTCGGCGGTGCGGCGCGCGGCCTCTGCCTTCTGATCCTCGTAGTAGAGCGAGACGGCGATGGGGTGGTGCGTGTCATGGACCTCGGCGACGAGGTCGGCGATGGTGAGCTGGATCTGGTGGGCTCGGAGCCGGCTCGCCTCGTCCCGCGGTACGAGGCCGACGCGCGGCGCGAGGTACTGGAGGATCGCGGCGGTCTGCGCCACGAGCACCTTCCCGTGGCGCAGCGCGGGCGGGCCGAGCGGCGTGAGCCATGGGCCGGGCTCCTCGATCAGGCGCGCGACAGCGGCGGCGCCGCCTCCCTGCGACGCGGGCAGGCGGCCCACGTCCACGTACGGCACGCCGGCGGCCTCGAAGGCGAGCCGGACGAACTCTCCGCGGCCCTGGATCCCGGGCCAGTAGAAGAGCTGGTACGAAGGCCGTGAGCCATCGAGGCGCTCGATCGCGGTGGGCATGGCGATGGGAGTACCGCCGGAACACGAGAGCGGCCACCAACTCGTCCGCGGCCCGTCACCGCACACGGAGCAAGTCGAAAGTGCTCGCGACGTTACGCCGAAACGCAGTCCGTCGCGGGTCTGCTTCGAAAGGCGCGGGTGAACACGCTCTCGAGGTTCATGCTGGGGGCGCGCGCCTCACGCCAGCATGGCGCGCGACGAGCCACGACGGGGCAGGCTGTCGGCCGCTGAACAGGAGCCCATCGACGTGATCGACCGCGTGCCAGGGCTGCGCAGCGCGGGCGCTCACGCGAAGGAGCGGTTCCGGAACCGGCGGATCGAGTGCCGGGCGTACGCCCATGAGCACGGGATCGACCCTGCGGACATCGTCGAGTGGCGCTGGCGGGCGAGCTGAGCGGGGCCGGCGGCACCGCCGCGTCCCAGCGCATCGGCCTGGGAGCACGTCGCGCGCCGGCAGCCCCTCAGCTCATCCGTTTTCGCAGCTCGCGCTCGGCATACGTCAAGTGGGCCAGCATCGCCTGGGCGGCCGCCTCGGGGTCGTGCTCCTTGATGGCCTCGTAGATCCGCCGGTGCTGCTCGACGAGCTTCCGCGGATTGTCCTTGTCGAGGTAGAGGCGGCGGCGCGCCACCGACACCGCTCGGCCGAACTCCGCGGAGACGGTCCGGAAGAGGCGGACGAGGAGGGCATTCCGCGTCGCCTCGGCGACGGCGTAGTGGAACTCCACGTCGGCCTCCTCGCCCTTCTCCGAGTCGTGGGCGTTGAAGCGCTCCTTCATGGTCTCGAGCGTTCGCCCGATCCGCGCGACGTCGTCCGGTGACGCGCGCTCCGCCGCGAACCTCGCGCTGGCCGTCTCGAACGTCCTGCGCACCTCGAACATCTCGAGGAGCGACGTCTTCTCGACCGCGAGGAACATCGCGAGCGGCCGGATGACGCCGTCCGCGTTCGTGTCCCGGACGAACGTGCCGCCGCCACGCCGGGTCTCGACGAATCCGAGCATCTCCAGCGACTGCAGCGCCTCACGGACGGAGGGCCGGCTGACGTGAAGCCGCTCCGCGAGATCACGCTCGGAGGGCAGCTTCTCGCCGGGCGTGAGCTCGCCTCCGGCCATGAGCTGCGTGATCTGCTCGGCGATCTCCTCGTACAGCCGCTTCGTCCGGATGGGTCGGAAAGCCATGGCCTCTCCCCTCTCTGCGCACGCGCGCGACGCCCAGTCAAGGGCCATGGTGCACTGGTCAGACTGGCCTGTTGGATAAGTGGCTAGACCACTTCGCCAGCCTCGTGCTAGCGTGCTCGTCGAGTCGGCCGCTCGGACGCCGCGCCGATCCACCGGCGCGGTCCGCTGTGCACAGCGCGGAGGAACGATGGACGACGTGAGAGCGATGAGCTGCGCGTATGGCGAGCTGGAGGGGGAGCTCGTTCGCATCGTGGGGCCGGAGCGCGTCATCTCCGACCCGCTACGGACGCTGGCCTACGGCACGGACGCGAGCTTCTACCGCCTCGTCCCGAACCTCGTCGTGAAGGTCGCGACCCTGCCCGAGCTGATCGCGGTGCTCGCCGCCACGGGCAAGCTGGGCTTGCCCGTCACGTTCCGGACGGCCGGGACGAGCCTCTCCGGCCAGGCGATCACCGACTCGGTGCTCGTCGTCCTCGCCGGCGCATGGCGAGGCGCACGGATCCTGGACGGGGGCGAGCGCATCGTCCTGGAGCCGGGCGTCATCGGAGCCGAGGCGAACGCGATGCTCGCGCCCTTCGGACGGAAGATCGGGCCTGATCCAGCGTCCATCGGCGCCGCGATGATCGGCGGGATCGTCGCGAACAACGCGGCCGGGATGTGCTGCGGCACCGCGAGCAACACCTATCGCACCGCGCAGAGCATGAAGCTCGTGCTCTGGGACGGCACGCGCATCGACACGGCCGACCCGGAGTCCCGGCAGCAGCTCGCGGAGAAGCATGCGGGCCTCATCGCGGAGCTCGCCGCGATACGCGACGAGATCCGAGCCGATCCCGCGCTCAGCCGCCGCATCTCGGAGAAGTACCGGATCAAGAACACGACGGGTTACAGCATCAACGCCTTCGTCGACTATGAGGACCCGATCGACATCCTGATGCACCTCATGGTCGGGTCGGAGGGCACGCTCGGGTTCATCGCCGAGGTGACGCTCCGCACCGTCCCCGAGCACGCGCACAAGGCGAGCGCGCTCCTCTTCTTCGCGGACATCGGCGACGCGGCGCGCGCCGTCCAGGCCATCAAGGCCGGACCCGTCGCGGCGGCGGAGCTGATGGATCGCGCCTCGCTCCGCTCGGTCGAGAACGAGCAGGGGATGCCCGCCATCCTGAAGACGCTCGGCCGCGAGGCGTGCGCGCTCCTCGTCGAGACGCGCGCGTCCGAGCCGGCGGCGCTCGAGGCGCAGAGGGCCGAGATCGAGCGCCTCCTCCGGAGCGTGCCAACGCTGCTTCCCGCCGCCTTCACCGCGGAGAAGGAGCAATACGAGAGGCTGTGGGACGTGCGGAAGGGGCTGCTCCCCATGGTCGGTGGGACGCGCCCGATCGGCACGACCGTGATCATCGAGGACGTGGCGTTCCCGATGCAGCACCTGGCGGACGGCACGCTCGAGCTGCAGCGCCTGATGCGTGAGCACGGCTACGAGGACGCCATCATCTTCGGCCACGCCCTCGACGGAAACCTGCACCTCACGTTCATGCAGGACTTCGGCCCGCCCGCGGAGGTCCGCCGGTACGAGAGGTTGATGGAGGCGCTCTGCGACGTCGTGGTCCGGACATACGACGGATCGCTCAAGGGCGAGCACGGCACCGGCAGGAACATGGCGCCGTTCGTCGAGCTCGAGTGGGGCAAGAAGGCGTACGGGCTCATGGAGCGGGTGAAGGCGGCGTTCGACCCGCGCGGCCTCATCAACCCCGGCGTCCTCATCAACCACAACCCGAAGGCGCACGTCGAGAACCTGAAGCCGCTCCCGCCGGCGAACGACATCGTCGACCGCTGCATGGAGTGCGGCTTCTGCGAGCCGAGGTGCTGCTCGCGCGAGCTCACGCTCTCGCCGCGCCAGCGGATCGTCATCCAGCGCGAGATCTCGAGGTTGCGGGCATCGAACGACGACCCGGTGCGCCTCGCGCGAATGGAGGACGACTCCCGCTTCTACGTCGACGCGTCGTGTGCGACGGATGGGCTGTGCGCCACGGCCTGCCCGCTCTCGATCGACACCGGCCAGTCCGTCAAGGCGGCGCGCGCGCGGACCCACTCCCCGGCCGCCGTGGGAGGCGCGCGAGCGGCCGCGCAACACTTCTCGATGCTGTGCGGCGGCGTGCGGGCGGGCCTCGCGACCGCCTCCGCGATGCACGCCGTGCTCGGATCGACGGTCGTGCGCGGGCTGAGCAAGGCCGGCCACGTCGTGACACGGGGCGCGCTGCCGATCTGGAACGAGCACATGCCGCGGCCCCAGAAGCTGACCCCGCCGCAGGTCGTGGAGGGCGCGGATCGTGCGGTCGTGTACTTTCCGAGCTGCGTGGCGCGGACGCTCGGCCCCGCGCGCGGCGCGCCCGACGAGCGCGGCGTCTACGACGCCATGCTGTCCGTCCTCGCCAAGGCCCGATACGACGTCCTGTTCCCGGCGAACCTGGACTCGCTCTGCTGCGGGATGGCGTTCGAGTCGAAGGGTTTCCCGCGGTGCGCTGACGAGAAGACCAGCGAGCTTTCGGCGGCGTTGCTCGACGCGAGCCGAGACGGCGCCTTGCCGATCCTCTGCGACACGAGTCCGTGCCTGTACCGGATGAAGGGGAGAGTCGACGCGCGGCTCGCGCTCTACGAGCCGGTCGAGTTCATCCACGCGTTCCTGATGGACCGGCTCCGGTTCGAGAGACGGGCCGAGACGGTCGCCATTCACCCGCCGTGCAGCACCGAGAAGATGGGTCTCACCAACAAGATGAAGGCGCTCGCACAGATGTGCGCCGACGAGGTCGTCCACCCGGCGGGCATCCAGTGCTGCGGGTTCGCGGGCGACAAGGGCTTCACGCTCCCGGCGCTGAACGCGTCCGCCCTCTCGCGCCTCCCGGGGCAGATCCCGCACGACTGTCGGCGCGGATACTCGAACAGCCGCACCTGCGAGATCGGGCTCTCGCGGCACGCCGGCATTCCGTACCAGTCCGTCGTTCATCTCGTCGATGGCTGCACGTCGCGTGCGCCCACCGCTGCGATGACCCTCGTCCCGTAGCCCAGCGCCGGTGCGCGCGCGCCTCCGCGCGACGCAGGAGGTTGCCATGTCGATCACGAAGAAGATCTTCGCGCTGGTGGCGGTCCTGGTGCTCTTCACCGGTGCGACGGCCGGCGGCTACCACGTCCTGGTCGGTCGGGTTCGCGAGATGGCCACTCGGCGGGCCACCGAGATGATGCTGCAGGACTATCGCAACGAGCTGAAGGACCTCGTGGACGCGATGGCCTCGACGCTGGGGGCCGCCGCGGCGGGGGTGAAGGACGAGCGGGAGACGCACCGGATCTTCACGTCGCTCGTGAAGGGCGCCCGGTTCTTCCCGGACAATTCCGGTTACTACTTCATCTACAAGGTGGGTGGCACCGTCTTCGTGCTCCCGACGCTTCCCGATCTCGAGGGGCAGAACCTTCTCGAGAAGCAGGACCCGAGGGGAACGCCGTTCATCCGGCAGCTCGATCAGGTGTCACAGGCCGGCGGCGGCTTCGTCGAATACTGGTTCAACAAGCCCGGCAAAGGCGTGCTCCCCAAGCTCTCCTATGCACGGATGATCCCAGGGACGAGCTATTGGGTCGGGACGGGCGTCTACGTCGACGACGTCGAGGAGAAGAAGGCGCGCATCCTCGGCGAGATCCACGAGGCGACGAGCTCGTTCCTGTGGAGGCTGTATATCGCGGTCGGGAACGGGTTCCTGGTCGTCGTCGTCCCGCTCATCGTCTACCTGGCGACCTCCATCATCCGGCCCCTCCGCGAGCTCACCGCCGTGGCCGACGGCTACAGCATGGGGCGACTCGATCTCCCGGTCCCCGGCCTCAAGCGCCGCGACGAGATCGGCAGCCTCGCGCGAGCGCTCGGGCGGCTCGGGACGAGCCTGAAGAAGGCGATGGAGCTGCTCAAGGTCGGCTGATACCCGGGGCCGCTCACAGCGTGAGGACGGCCCGGAAGCGAACGCGGTTCTGCAGCATCTTCGCGAAGGCCTCCTCCGCCCGTTCCAGCGCGAAGACCTCGACCCGGGGCCGGATGCCGGTGAGCGCGCTGAACGCCAGCGTCTCCTCCGAGTCGATCGAGCTGCCGCTCGGCCATCCTGCGATGGTCTTGCCGCTCAGGAGCCCCAGCGCCGAGACCTCGAGCGGTTCGGCTGGGGCGGCCACGATGAGGAGCTTGCCGCGCGGCTTGAGGCCGCCAAGCGTGCTCTGGATGGCGGGCCCGTTCGGCGCGGTGGCGAGCACGAGATCGGCGCCGCCGAGCTTCGCCAGGCCCTCGGCGGCGGAGGTCCGCTGCGTGTCGACGTACTCGTGCGCGCCGAGCTCGCGCGCGAGCCCGAGCTTGTCCGAACCATGCGACACCGCGACGGTGCGGAACCCCATCCGCGCCGCATACTGGATCGCGAGGTGGCCGAGGCCGCCGATCCCCTGCACGGCCACGGTGTCGCCGGCGCGCGCGCCGCTGTTGCGGAGCGCGTTGAAGGTGGTGATGCCCGCGCACAGGAGGGGCGCCGCCAAAGTCGCTTCGAGCTCGTCCGGCATCCGCGCCACCGCTTCTTGCGGCACGACCACGTACTCCGCGTAGCCGCCGTCGAAGCTGATCCCGGTGATGCGCGCCCGCTCGCAGTTGATGAACCAGCCCTTCCGACAGGCGGCGCACCGGAAGCAATGGCCGCCGTGCCAGCCCACGCCGACGCGGTCGCCAGGCTTCCAGCCCGCCACGCCCGCGCCCACTGCGTCGACACGTCCGGCGATCTCGTGCCCCGGTACGCGCGGCAACGTGAGGCCAGGGTACGCGCCCGCCCTCACGATCGCATCGCTGTGGCAGATCCCGCACGCTTCGACCCGGATGCGGACCTCCCCCGCCGCGGGCTCCGGGACCGCGCGCTCGACGAGCTCGAACGGACCTCCGGCCTTCGCCACCTGCACTGCCCTCATCTTGTTCGCCATGTCCTACCCTTCCATAGCCAGGTACTTCGCCAGTCAGGTACTTCACCCTGCCCGGTTCAGGATGGCGGCTGCGTCCACGACATGCACCCCAGGCCGGGGCGCGCTCGCCACCGCCAGCATGGCTTCGGCCACCGCGCCGGCCGGCGTTGGCCGGTACTTCCCGAGCAGCGGGCCCAGCGCTCCCAAGACGAGCAGGGCTGCGCGCTCCACGGGACGACTCTCTGGGCGCTGGCCACCCAGGATCGACGGGCGCAGCGCGTACACGCTGTCGAACCCGAGATGGGCCACATCCTGTTCCAGATCACCCTTGACCGCGTTGTAAAAGACTCGCGACCGCGGGTCGGCGCCGAGCGCCGTCACGTGCACGAACGTGTGCGCACCCCTGCTCCGGGCAGCGCGTGCGAACGCCAGCACCGCATCGTGGTCGACTGCCCGGAACGCGCCGCGCGAGCCGGCCTTCTTCATCGTGGTGCCGAGGCATGAGAACGCCACGGCGGGCGCGACCTCGGTCGTGAGCGTCGAAGGCTTCGAGAAATCGACGGTGAGCTGCGTCAGCTTCGGGTCCTCGAAGGGCAGCGTCCGCCGGCCGAACGACACGACGGCCTTGAAGGTGTCATCCCGTAGCAGTCGCGCGAGGAGCTCGCCGCCGACGAGACCGCTGCCTCCTGCGAGCCAGGCCGTCGCCACCTCTCCCATCTACCGGCCGCCATCACACCGCGCCGCGCTCCCGCTGGGCAGACTGCGTATCGCGCCCGCCCGAGTCGCGAGGGTGACGCCGCCACTTCCGCTCGACGTGGCGTGTGTCACCGCGTCTCCCTGCCGCGTTCATCATGGCCGACTCCTCCACGGGCTCACCTCGGCTGCGGCACGATCCGCAGGTACGGCTTCGGCGCCTTCCATCCGCTCGGGAACTCCCTCCTGGCCTCCACATCCGAGACGGAGCTTCCGATGACCACGTCGTCGCCCTGCTTCCAGTTCACGGGCGTCGCCACGCTGTGCTTGTCGGTGAGCTGGCAGGAGTCGAGAACGCGCAGCACCTCG
>DASWDS010000291.1:0-12783 GCA_036395165.1 Anaeromyxobacteraceae bacterium
CGCCAGCGCCGCCTGCCGGACCTCCGCGAAGGTCCAGCGCGGCTCGATGCGAGCGTACACGTGGATGCCGCGTGAGCCGCTCGTCTTGGGCCAGCCGACGAGGGCGTGCTCGACGAGCACCTCGCGGACGACGAGCGCCACGCTCCGGATCTGGTCCCAGCCGACGCCGGGCACCGGATCGAGGTCGACGCGCAGCTCGTCGGGATGCTCGAGGTCGCTCGCGCGCACCGGGTGCGGGTTGAGGTCGATGCACCCGAGGTTCACCACCCAGGCGAGCTGCGCCGAGGTCCGCACCACGATCTCGTGGGCGCTGCGGCCCGACGGGAACTTCAGCTCGATCACGTCGACCCACGGCGGCCGCGCCGCCGGCGCGCGCTTCTGGAAGAAGAACTCACCCTCGGCGCCCTCGACGAACCGCTTCAGCGCCATGGGGCGATCGCGCACGCCGCGCAGCGCGCCCTCCGCGACCGCGAGGTAGTATCGGACGAGCTCGAGCTTCGTGATCCCCGCCTCGCGAAAGTAGAGCTTGTCCGGATTGGAGATGGTCACCTCCTGCCCGTCGATGCGGAGCAGCTCCTTCTTCCGCGTCGCCATCGCGTCAGCGCGCTCGCGCCTTCTTCGCGCCGGCGCCCTTCGCCCTCGCCACCGGCTTCGGCTTCGGCTTGCGGGCCGCCTTCGCCTTCCCGCGGTCCACAGCCTTGGGCGGCAAGGTGGCCGCGTATGCGACCGCCTTCTCCATCCAGCCGTGGACCGCCACCTCGTCCTCGAGCAGATCGGGCGGGAGCAGCCCGTACTCCTTCATGGGCCTGCCGCCCATCGGGTCGAACACCTGCGCGCCGGGGAGCGCGAGGAGCCGCGCGCGCTCGTCGTCCGGCAGCCGCACCATCATGCCGTCGCCGAACAGGCCGCACGCGAGCTGCCCGCTGGCGAACGCGGCCGGATACCCGAACATGAGCCGCCGCTCCGCCGGGAGGTCGGCGATCTGCCGGTCGAAGAGGTCGACGAGCCACCGCGGCGATTTCTCGAACTTGGGCATGGCGAGCTCCGAGGGTGTCTTGAACTCGTAGCGCGCCGACGGCGCCTCGCCAGCGGCCGTGCTCGGGGCCCCATCAGGGCTGGCGCGCAGTTCCCTGGCCGCGACACCCGAAGTGGGGCACGCGGGTGTCTTTTCCTGACCCAGAGTCATGCGCGATTTTCCCGACCCAGAGTCATACGGGGACCCTGACCCAGAGTATTCAGGTACTTACGGATCTCCTGCTCCTGACCCAGAGTAATGGCGAACGACTCTGGGTCGTGACGCGCGGCCGAGGGCAGGCGCTGACGGCGCACGAATTACTCTGGGTCGTGTCCGTGTGAATCAGTCTGGGTAGTCCTGTCGTCGCCGAGGGACCGTCTCCGCCGCTGCGCGGGACTGCCGGGGAATTACTCTGGGTCAGGGGTTCGCCGCCCCAGCGCGGGATGCCGGGGATTACTCTGGGTCAGGGATTCCCGCGGCGAGCGCCGTGAAGTTGGCGACGGTCGCGCCCGTGACGAACCCGACTCCACACTCGGGAGGAAGCCCGACGGCGTCGAGGACCCAGCGCAGCGCCACCTCTTCGACCCTCGCGACGCCCGGCGTGGGCGCCGACATCACCGCGTTCTGGTCCCACGCGGCGACGAGCCAGCTCGCGCCGACCGTGACGGGCAGCGCGCCTCCGATGACGACCCGAAGAAGCGCGGGCCCGCCATCGCCATCGTCGTCGTTCTGAGAGGGAAGTGGTCGGTGACCATGCAGCGTCCGGACGCGCGATCCCAACGGGGCACGGTTCCGAACCCAGAGTAGTTGCGGGCGCGGTCCAGCGCGGTCCCGAACCCACAGTAGTTGGGCGGACCTCCGCGACCGTTTTCCGGACCATGGGCCAGTGTTGGGTTCTGATAACCCGATGGAGTTCTTGGACCCATGTGATGGCACGCGCTGTGCGGTCAGACGGTCTCGTGACCGCACCGCGGCAGGTTCTCCCAGGAACGACCTATCTCGTCACACGGCGCTGCTTCCAGCAGCAGTTCCTGCTTCGGCCGTGCGAGACGACCAACAACGTCTTCAGTTACCTGCTCGCCGTGGCGTCTCGACGGTTCGGGGTTCTCGTGCACGCCTGTTGCGTCCTCTCCAACCACTTCCATCTCGTCGTCACCGATCCCGATGCACGCCTCCCCGCATTCGAGCAGTACCTCGATTCCCTCGTCGCCCGCGCCCTCAATGCCGCGACCGGTCGCTGGGAATCATTCTGGGCTCCATCGAGCTACAGCGCCGTCGCGCTCTGTTCGCCCGACGATGTGGTCGAGAAGGCTGCCTACACGCTCGCGAATCCGGTCGCGGCGGGGCTCGTCCCACGAGGCCGGGAATGGCCGGGCCTCTGGTCCGATCCCGAGCAGATCGGCCGTGGGCCGACGCGGATCCCAAGGCCTAGCACCTTCTTCCGCGCGGGCGGGGCGATGCCGGAAGCGGCCGACCTGGAGCTCACGGTGCCGCCCGGTTTCGAGTCGGCCGTGCAATTCCGGGAACGGCTCACCGCCGCACTCGCCCTCCTCGAGGAGCGCGCCGCGTTCGAGCTCGCGTCGAACGGGCAAGCGTTCCTCGGCAAGACAAGGGTCCTCGCTCAAAGCTCCGCCACTCGCTCCGCTCCAGGCGAAGCCCGCCGACAGCTGAGGCCCCGGGTCGCCGGCCGAGACAAGTGGAAGCGAATCGAGGCGCTTTCCCGACTCAGGGGCTTTCTCACGTCGTACCGCGGCGCCCTGCAGGCGCTCCACGACGGCGTTCAGGACGTCATCTTCCCGAGCGGCACCTACTGGCTGCGCGTTGCGTTCGGCGTCCGCTGCGCTGCTGCTGCGCCGGCCTGAAAGGTCGGGCGTGAACCGACACTCTCGCGAGTCATCGAACGGGTAAGTAGCTTGGCCCCGTTTGCTGTTGGCGTCACCGCCCCAACATCGGGGCCGCTCGAGCGCTACTCGACATGGAAGAGGGCGGGATGGTCGTCGCCCCTCGTGCTTGGCGCTGAAAACCCCTCTGCAACGCGCGTGATCCCAACAAGGCCCTGGCCGCCGCCCAAGGACGAGGGTGCTCGTCGGCACGCAACTCATTGGGTCGCGCAATTACTCTGGGTTCGGCGGTCGGTCGTGGTCGTGGCATGTCGATTACTCTCCGGTGCAGTGCCACGACCTCTGGCACACGGATCCACTACTCTGGGTCCGGTCGGACGCGGACGGACGGCGACTCGTCCGGATCAACCGCCCAGCGTCTCCCGGAAGAACCGCCGCCAGTTGGCCCACGCGACCTTCTCCACCACGGCCGCCGGCTGACGCCGCGCCAGCGCGTCCACGACCTTCCACACGTCCGTCACATCGCGCAGGCCCCGCGGGAGCGGCACGATCCCATCGAAGTCGGAGCCCAGCGCGACCGCGTCCTCGCCGCACACGTCGAGCGCGTGCTCGAGGTGGCGGACGACGTCATCGATCTCGCGCCCTCCCAGGTAGATCGTCGCGAAGAGGATCCCCACCACCCCGCCGCGCTCGGCGAGGACCCGCAGCTCCGCGTCCTCCAGGTTCCGCCAGCTCCGGGTCGCGCCGGTCACTCCAGTGTGCGAGCAGAACAGGCGCGCCGCCCGCTGAGCGGCGAGGTCCCGGAACGTCCGGTGCGACGCGTGGGCGACGTCGACGCTCAGCCTGGCCGCCGCCATCGCGTCGACGACCTCGCGCCCGAGCGGCGTCAGGGGGCGGTCGCCCATGAGCGGCGAGGACGACCCGCCGAGCTCGTTGTTGGAGAGGTGCGTGAGGCTCATGAAGCGCACGCCTCGCGCGCGCAGCTCCGAGACCCGCTCCGGCCGGCCCTCCAGCGCTTGCGCGCCCTCCACGCCGAGGACCGCGCTGATGCGGCCGTACGCGAGGTTGTCCTCCAGCTCCGCGGAGGTGCCCGCGATCCGGACCGCCCCCTCGACGCGATCGCACAGCGCGTGCATCCGGTCGAGTTGGAAGAGCGCCCGCGCCCACGGCCCACGGCGGGCCGCGGCGGGCCACCCGCGGAGCGCGCCGAACGCTCGCATCCCATCGACCACCGGGTAGCCGCGCGTCACCACCGTGAAGCACTGGATCCGGACTCCGGCCTCGGCCAGCCGCGGGAAATCGAGCTGCCCCTTCCGCAGCCGCGCCGTGAGGTCGCGGTTCCACATGAGCGAGTCGGCGTGCCCGTCCGCCAGCGGGAAGCGAGCGCCGGCCGTCACACGCGCATCCTCACCCGGTGCTCGTGCTCGGCGCTCTCCTGCGCCGGGCCGGCGTCGCCGCGCTCCGCCTGCTTCAGCAGGCGCCAGATCTGCGGACCGAGCACGTCGATCTCGGTGCTCGCGAAGCGCTCGCCGCCGAAGCGCCGCACGTTCTCCGTCTGGAGGGCCAGGATGCGCGCGTCCTGCTTGAAGATGCGCGTCGCGAGCGGCGCGAAGAGCGGCTGCACCAGCCACCCCGGGACGGGCAGGCGGAACGTCGCGACGACGAAGAGCTTCGTCCTGAAGTCGTCCACCGGCGTCATCGCGCTCGTGACGACGAGGTGACTCGCATCGCCGATCCGGTACTCCACCTGCGCGATCGACGGGAGCAGGAACCGGTCGACGTGCGTCACGACGCCGCCGCCCGGCGCGAGGAGCCGCCCGGCGATGCCCTTCGGGCGCGGCTCTCCGACGAACTCCGCCTCGCACCGGTCGGCGTAGCGGCGCACCACCACCTCGATCTCGCTCTCCTTCTCGCTCGTGCGGAAGAGCCCGCCGTGCAGGAACGCGGTGTGCGGCACGTCGAGCGTGTTCTCCAGCGCGGCGAAGAGCGTCGCGCGCACCTCGAGCGCGCGGTACGCGCTCGTGTAGCGCGGATCGTCGAGGTGGGGGAACCGGAACGGCGCGCGCCGCGGCTCGGCGCCCGGCGTGGACCACACCCACACGTGGCCGTCCTGCTCCAGGCAGGGGTACGCGGTGGCGCGGGTGGCGCGCGCCGAGGGCGGCGTCGCGAGCCCGGGGACCGCGACGCACGTTCCGTCCGCCCCGAAGCGCCAGCCGTGGTAACCGCACTCGAGCGTGCCGCCGCGCACCCGCCCGGCCGTGAGCGGCGCGTTGCGGTGCGGGCAGCGATCCTCCAGCGCCGCCGGACGCCCTCCCTTGCCCCGGAAGAGCACGAGCGGAACGCCCTGCAGCATCGTTCCGAGCGGCCGGTCGCGCAGGCTCCGCGACGGGCAGGCGATGAACCATCGATCCGGGAGCTTCGCCACCGAGTGGTGGCCGCGAGCTGCGGGAGAAGGGGGCGCGTCCATGCCAGGGAAAGCCCTAGCCGCCAGCCGCTGGACGCGCCAGGGCGAACGCAGCGGCGGCCTGGAAGCATGATCACCGTCAACCCGCGGCCCCGACCCAGAGTAATTTTCGAACTACTCTGGGTAAGGCAGCCGGGGGGGGGTGGGGAGCGAATGTCCCGGAGCTCTTGCTCTGAGTCATGGGCGCGGGCTGGTTGGGCGCCCCGCCCAAACGCCCAGATCGTTCCTCCTACTACTCTGAATCAGGTCGGGCGCAATTACTCTGGGTCAGGTCGCGCGCGGGCGCCGCAGCACGGTTACTGCGGCGAGCCCGGCCACGAGCCCCCAGAACGCCGAGCCGACGCCGAAGAGCGACAGCCCGGAGGCCGTGACGAGGAACGTGACGAGCGCCGGCTCCCGCTGGGAATCATCCTTCATCGCGGCCGCGAGGCCGTTCCCGATCGTGCCGAGGAGCGCCAGCCCCGCCACCGCGAGCACGAGCTCTTTCGGGAACGCCGCGAAGAGCGCGCCGATGGTGGCCGCGAAGAGGCCCAGCAGGAGGTAGACGACTCCGGCCGACACGGCCGCCATGTAGCGCTTCGCCGGATCCTCGTGCGCCTCGCGCCCCATGCAGATGGCGGCCGTGATGGCGGCGAGGTTGAAGGCGTATCCGCCGAACGGGGCGAGCACGAGCGTCGTGAGCCCCGTCCACGTGACGAGCGGCGACACCGGCGTCGCCGTATAGCCGGACGCCCGCATCACCGCGACTCCGGTCACGTTCTGGGAGGCCATCGTGACGATGAACAGCGGGACGGCGACGCCGACGAGCGCGCTCGCCGAGAAGGTCGGCGCGACGAACATCGGCCGCGCCAGCTCGAGCCGCACGCCGTGCAGGTCGAGCAGGCCGAGCTTCGCCGCGAGGGCGCTCCCGAGCGCCAGCACGACGACCACCGCGTAGCGCGGCCAGAGGCGCCGGCCGGCGAGGTAGAGCGCGAACATCGAGAGCGCCAGCCCGAGCTGCGTCTTCATCGCGACGAAGACGTCGAGGCCGAAGCGCAGCAGGACGCCCGCCAGCATGCCCGAGGCGAGCGGCACCGGGATCTTCGACATCCCGCGCTCGAACCAGCCCGTCACGCCGAACAGCACCATGAGCGCGGCCGACGCGAGGAACGCGCCGATGGCCGCCGACATGGGCAAGCCCACGGCGCTCGTCGCGAGCAGCGCCGCGCCCGGCGTGGACCAGGCCGTCACCACGGGGACCCGGTACCGCAGCGACAGGCCGATGCAGGTGATCCCCATGCCAATCCCGAGCGCCCACATCCAGGAGGCGATCTCGGCCGGCCCGGCGCCGCTCGCCCTCGCCGCCTGGAAGACGATGACGGCGGAGCTGGTGTAGCCCACGAGCACCGTGACGAAGCCGGCGATCACGGCGGAGAGCGAGAGGTCCCTCAGGAACGACATGGCGGCGCATGCTACCCCACCCTCGCCGCGGGAACGGCGGCGTCGCTCACGTCCGCAGGCCGTACTCCTGGATGAGCCAGCCCTGCAGCTTGCGCGCCTGCCGGAAGGCCTGCTTCAGCACCTGCCGGTCGAGCTCGTTCAGGTCCTCCGGGTCGACGCGGTTCGCGCCCTCCGGCGAGCCCTGGTAGCGGCACTGGTTGCGCAGGCGCATGAGGTGGATGAAATGGAAGCCGTCCACGATGGCGGCGAGCGCCTCCGCTTCGTAGCGGCCCGTCTCGGCGGCTGCGCGCAGCCGCTCCGCCGTGCTCGTGTGCGGCACGCCGTGCGCGAGCGCGAGGATGCGGGCGGCGTCCACGAAGGGGCGCGCGCCCTGCGCCTTGAGATCCAGCGTGTGCGGGAACTCCTTCGAGCGGTCGTAGGCGAAGTCGCGGAAGGTACCCAGCGGCGGCTGGCACCCGACCGCGTTCTCCGCCATGAGGCGCAGGAAGAGCGGGTGGTCCACGGCGGCCGAGAGCAGGAACTCGCGCAGCCGCTCGGCGAGCGTGTCGCGGCCGTAGATGGGCCGGAGGTCGAAGAAGATGGCGGCGTTGAGCAGGGCTTCCGGCTGCGGCTCGTAGATCCAGCTCGCGAAGGTGCGCTTCCACTCCGCGAGCGGGAGGCACCACATGGGGTTGCCCGCCATGACCTTGCCCTTGCACAGCGGGAACCCGCAGGCGTCGAGCTTCGCGTTCACCGCTCGCGCGAAGGGCAGGAGCGACCGGCGCACCTCCTCGGCGTCGCCCTCGTCCGCCTCGAACACGATCCCGTTGTCCTGGTCGGTGGTGAACGTCTGCTCGAGGCGCCCCTCCGAGCCGAGCGCGATCCAGCACATGGGCACCGGCGCGAGGTCGAGCTCGTCCGCGGTGAGCTCGATGATGCGCATCGTGAGCAGGTCGTTCAGGGTCGAGATGAACTGCGTGATCGTCTCGGCGCTCGTGCCCTGCGCGAGGAGCGCGTCGGTGAGGCGCCGGATTCCGGTCGCCGCGCTGCGGAGCCCCTCCACGTCGCGGGCGCTCCTGATGTCCTCGCTCACCTCCTCGACGCCGATGCGCTGCAGGCCGAAGAGATCGCTCTCCGAGACGATGCCGGCGAGCCGCCCCTCGCCGTCCACGACCACGAGGTGCTGGACGCCGTTCCGCGCCATCGTGAGCGCCGCCTGGTGCGCGGTGGCCTGCGGCGTCACCGTGATGAGGCCGCTCGTCATGACGCAGGCGATCGGCTGCGCGAGATCGCCGCCGGCGAGCGTCACGCGCCGCAGGTGGTCCTGCAGCGTGAAGATGCCGAGGGGGGCGCGCGAGCGCGGATCGACGACCACGATCCAGCCGATGCGCATCCGCTCCATCGTCTCGAGCGCCTCGCGCACCGACGCCTCGAGCGGCACCGTGATGGGCTCGCGGCGCAGGATGGCGGAGAGCGGGCTGTACATCGTGAGCGCGGAGGGGCGGCGCCGATCGGCCCCTTCGCCCGGCCCTGTCTCCTTCGCGCTCATCGCTCTCCGCCGGGATCGCGTGCGGCCGCGAGCAGGCCCTTGATCTGGGCGACGAGCTCCTTCGTCGAGAACGGCTTCGTCACGTACAGGTCGGCGCCGAGGCCGAGCCCCTTCGACACCTCGCTCTCGCGGCCCTTGGCGGTGAGCATGAGGATCGGCACCGCCCTCCAGCGCGGATCGGCCCGGACGCGGCGGCAGACGTCGAACCCGTTCATCTTCGGCAGCATCACGTCGAGGATCACGAGGTCGGGCGTCTGCGCCGCGAGGGCCTCGAGCGCGGCCTCGCCGTCGCCGGCGGTCGCGACCTCGTATCCCTCGCGCTTCATCAGGAACTCGAGCGAGAGCACGATGTTGGGCTCGTCGTCCACGATGAGGATCCGCTTGCCCATCTCCCCTCCTATCCGGCGCGCTGCGCCGCCTTCCGCTCGACGGCCGCGGCGGGCGGGCCGGCCTCGAGCGGCAGCTCGAACGAGAAGGTGGCGCCCTGTCCGAGCGCGCTCTCGACCCAGATCCGCCCGCCGAGGTGCTCGACGATGCGCCGGCTGATGGCGAGCCCGAGGCCCGTGCCGCGCGGCCTGGCGCCGGCCGTCTCGCCCACCTGCCTGAACTTCTCGAAGATGGTCTCGTGATCGGCCGGGCCGATGCCGGGTCCGTTGTCGCGGACATCGACGCGCAGCGCGCTTCGCCCCTCCGAGAGCCCGATCTCGACCCGCCCCTCGCCCGGCGCGCAGACCTTGACCGCGTTCGAGAGCAGGTTCAGCAGCACCTGCATCAGGCGATCGCGGTCGGCCCGGACGCGCCGGAGCGGCCCGGCCGCGGAGATCGTGACGTCCACCTCGCGCTCGCGGAAGAGCTGGCTCGTCGCGTCCACCGCCTCCTCGACGACCTCGCGCACGTCCAGCTCGGAGGTGTGCCACTCCGCGTTCCCGGACTCGAACTTGGCCATGTCCAGCATCTGGTTGATGAGGCGGGTGAGCCGCTCCGTCTCCTTCAGGATGATGCCGAGGAAATGCTTGCGCTCCGCGAGCGCGGTCCTGGGGTCGTCGTGCAGGATCTCGGAGAGGGCGCGGATCGACGTGAGCGGCGTCCGCAGCTCGTGCGACACGGTCGACATGAAGTCGTCCTTCATGCGATCGAGCTCCTGCAGCTGCGCGTTGGCGGCGCGGAGCTCGGCCGTGGCGGCCTCGAGCTCGCGCGACTGCTGCTCGAGCTGGTGGCTGTAGGCGCGCACCTGCGACGCCTCGTCGAGGATGCCCATCACCTCGTCGAGGCTCGGCGGCTCCTCCTGCACGACGGAGGCGACCATGACCCGCGCCGAGGCGCCCCCGATGGCGCCCGCGAGCTGCGTCTCGGCGAACTGGACGAGGTCCGCGTCGGCGCGCAGCTCGTCGATCGAGGAGAGGCCGCGGCGGCGCGCGAAGGCGAGGAAGGCCTCGCGCGCCCGCTCCGGCCCGAGGAAGCGCCCGATGAGCGGCAGGAGATCCTGGACCGAGGCGCTGCCGCGCCAGATGGGCGAGCGCTCGAAGCCCTGGGTGTGGCGGAAGACGTCGACGAAGAGGGCGGCCTGGCTCGTCTCCGCGACGCCCGGCCGGCCCGCGACCGAGACGCCCACGTAGGTCCCGATGTTGGCGAGCATGCTCCAGAAGAGCGAGTGCGAGATCTCGTCGAGCCCGGTGAGCCCGAAGAGCTCCTGCGGCCGGAGCAGCGCGATCCCGAACAGCCCGTCCGTGAGGAAGCCGGCGGGCAGCCACCCCGACTTCGCGAAGGACGGGAGCATGAGCGTGTACGCCCACACCGCGAAGCCGGCCGACAGCCCGGCGATGGCTCCCGTCCGCGTCGCCCCCTTCCAGTAGATCCCGCCGAGGATGGCCGGCGCGAACTGCGCCACCGCCGCGAACGAGATGAGGCCGATCGCGACGAGCGCGTACGCCTCGCCCGCGGCGCGGAAGTAGACGTACCCGAGCAGGAGGATGACCGCGATGGCGAAGCGCCGGATGGCGAGGAGCAGCCGCGACACGTCCTGCCGCTCGTGGATCCGCAGCGCCCGCAGCCGCAGGAGCACCGGCATCACGAGGTCGTTGCAGACCATCGTCGAGAGGGCGATCGTCTCGACGATCACCATCCCGGTGCCGGCCGAGAGCCCGCCGATGAAGGCGAAGAGCGCGAGCGACTCCTTGTGCTGAGCCATCGGCAGCGTCAGGACGAAGGTGTCCGCGTCCACGCCGCCGCCTGCGAAGTGCAGGAGCCCGCCCAGCGCGACCGGCAGGACGAAGACGTTGATGAGGAGGAGGTAGAGCGGGAAGAGCCAGATCGCCTTGCCGAGGTGGTTCTCGTCCACGTTCTCGACGACCGAGATCTGGAATTGCCGCGGCAGGAACATGATGGAGAGCATCGAGAGGAGCGTCATGAACGCCCAGGTGCCGTAGCCGCCACGGCCGCCCTCGACGGTGAGGAGTCCCTCGAGCCGCGGCGTCGCGCGCGCGAGGGCGAAGATCTCGCCGAACCCGTGGTAGAGGCCGAACGTGACGAACGCGCCCACCGCCAGGAAGGCGAGGAGCTTCACGATCGACTCGAAGGCGATCGCCGCGACGAGGCCCTCGTGCCGCTCGGTCGCGTCGAGGTGGCGCGCGCCGAAGAGGATGGCGAACGCGGCGAGCGTCAGCGCGATGTAGAGCGCGCTGTCCTGGACGACCGGCAGGGCCACTGCCTTGGCCGGCATCACGATGTGCGGGTACTGCAGGAGGATGGTGAAGCTGCTCGAGATCGCCTTCAGCTGGAGCGAGATGTACGGGATGACGCCGACGACCGCGATGACCGTCACGAGCCCGCCCAGCGCCTGGCTCTTGCCGTAGCGGGAGGCGACGAAGTCGGCGATCGAGGTGATGCGGTACGTCTTGCTGATGCGGATGATCTTCCGCCAGACGTACCACCACAGCCCCACCACGAGCGTCGGCCCCAGGTACACCGGCAGGAAGCCGATGCCGCTCGAGGCGGCGCGCCCCACGCTGCCGTAGAAGGTCCAGGTCGTGCAGTAGACCGCGAGCGAGAAGGCGTAGATGTACGGGTTCGCGATGATGGAGCGACCGGCCTCGGCCCGCCTGTCGCCCCAGTGCGCGATCGCGAACAGCACGCCCAGGTAGGCGAACGAGACGAGGACGATGACCCATCCCTGGAGCATCGCTACTCCCGCGGCCGCTCGACGGCGAGCGCCATGAGCGCGATGAGGAGCGTCCACGAGCCGAACGCGTAGGCATACAGCAGCGGGATGCCGGCGATCTCGCCGCGGCGGGCGAAGAGCGAGAGGATCGGGTAATTGAGCAGGATGCAGCCCATCAGGAAGATGGCTGCGAGGCGCTGCCCGGTCTTGCCCGAGCGCTTCACGTCACCTCCGCGGCGGGACGCCCCACTATAGCGCCGCCCCTCGGGAGAGCCCATGCCGGCCGGCCGAGCGGCCCGCTCAGCTTCCCCTCATCGAAGATCGAGCAGGAGGAGGCACGTGGGTGGGCCTCTCTCTGCGCGACGCCCGGCTTCGCGCGCTCGTGCCGCTCCGCCGCCCTGCGTGATCGCCGGGCGCGCTCGCCTGGCCGTGACGAGATGGTGACGCGCGCGTCGTACAACCGGACACGCGACCGTGGAGCGGTCGCAGGGTCCTCGCCATGCTCGCCGACCTCGCCCACTCCCCGGACGCCCGCGCACTGAGCCGCCCTGCCGGAGCCCCCGCGGTCTCCGCTCCGCTCCCGGCCACGGCGGACGCCCGCCGGACGCGGGTCGTCGAGCGCCTCGTCATCCACGGCGATCCCATCGACTTCCGCGAGCTGTGCCGCCGCGCCGTCCCGCCGCAGACGCGCTACCTCATCCTCGACCTCGACCGCACGCTGCACCTCGGGCGCAACATGGGCGAGCTGCTCGGCTGGGAGCTGTGCGCCCGCGACGCCTACGGCGCGGAGCGGCTCGCGGAGGTGGAGCACCGCCGCCGTCCTGGGCGCTTCTTCCTCGACTGGAGGCGCCCCGTTGCGCTGCTCCGGTACCTCCTCATCGGCGCGCGCAACTGGGCGTACCCCGGGCTCTTCTACCTGTTCCTCGGCAAGCTCGCGCGGCGGTTCGGCGTGACGCACCGCTGGAGCTTCCGGCTCCTCGGCCCGGAGCCGATCGCCGCGGCCCAGCGCGTGCCCCAGACGGCGCTCATGCGCCACATGGCGGGGACCGCCGCCGCGCAGCTCCGCGCGCTCGCCCGGCGCGTGTGGGATCGGCACGCCGACGATCAGGTCATCGAGCGCGAGGACCTCGCATGGCTGCGGGAGCGCTGCCCCGGCATCCGCATCGTCATCGCGAGCGCCTCGCCCGAGCCGACCCTGGCGGTGGCGGCCGAGGCGCTCGGGGTCGACGACGTCGTCTGCTCGCGAGTCGAGGAGCACGAGGGGCAGGCGACCTCGCCTTACTGGGTCCCGCCCTCGCGCCGGGGCCGCGCGGCCGCGCCGCGCGTGTCCCCGCCCAG
>DASWDS010000292.1:0-4567 GCA_036395165.1 Anaeromyxobacteraceae bacterium
GGCGCGAGCTCGCCGAGAAGGTGGCCGCCCCCTTCGCGATGGAGTGGACGCTCGAGCCCGCGCACCAGCGGAAGTCGGTTGCCGTGCTGGTCTCGAAGCACGACCACGCGCTCATGGAGCTCCTGTGGGAGTGGAGCCGCGGGGACCTGCCGGCGCGCCTCGCCATGGTCGTCTCGAACCATCCGGATCTCGGGCCGGCGGTCGGGGCCTTCGGCGTCCCCTTCCACCACGTGCCGAACTCGCGCGAGCGGCGCGCCGAGGCCGAGGCGGAGATGCTGGCGCTGCTCGACGGCAAGGCCGACCTGGTGGTGCTCGCCCGCTACATGCAGATCGTCTCGCCGGAGTTCGTGCGCCGCTTCCCGAACCGGATCATCAATATCCACCACTCGTTCCTCCCCGCGTTCATCGGCGCCGACCCGTACCGTCAGGCGTGGGACCGCGGCGTCAAGATCGTGGGGGCGACGGCGCACTACGTCACGGCGGACCTCGACGCGGGACCGATCATCGAGCAGGACGTGGGGCGGGTCTCGCACCGGCACGCGGTGGAGGACCTGAAGGCCATCGGGCGCGACCTCGAGCGGCGCGTGCTCGCGCGCGCCGTGCGGTGGCACTGCGAGGACCGCGTCATCGTCCACGAGAACAAGACCGTGGTGTTCGCGTAACCGGACCTAATGCCGGAACACCGGCTGCTCGTTGTTCTCGGTCGCCGCCTGCTCCCCGAGGGCCGTGAGGAACGTCGGGCCGCGACGGTGCATCCAGGCGGGCTCCGCCCGGGACTCCGCGCGATCGCCGCCGGGCCCGGGGAGGAGGCGCGCCGCGATGGAGAGCACGTCCGCCGTGAGGTTCGGGGCGAGCGCGCTCGCGAGGCGCAGCATCTTCGCCGGGACGCCGAGGGTCACGAAGCCCTCCCCGCGCTCGCAGGCGAGCACGATCCGCCGCGCGGCGCGCCGGGCGCTCATGGTGAGCACGGGCAAGCTCGAGGCGATCGAGAACAGCGTCGCCTCCTCCGCCCTGCGCCCCTTCACGAGCGCGTTCAGGAACGAGCCTGTCCGCATGAGGCCGGGGACGACCGTCGTCACCGCGATGCCGTCCTTGGCGGCCTCGACGGCGAGCCCGCTCGAGAAGCCGACCGCCGCGAACTTGCCGCTCGTGTAGCCGAGCAGGTGCGGCACCGCGACCGTGCCGCCGATCGAGGTCACGTTGACGATCCGGCCCGAGCCGCGCTCGCGCATGCGGGGCAGCACCTCGAGCGTCGCGTACACCGTCGCCCAGAAGTTCGCCGCCACGGCGGCCTCGAGGTCCCGGAGCGACAGCGTCTCGGCCGGAGCGACCTGGATGATGCTCGCGTTGTTGACGAGCACGTCCACCCGGCCGAACCGCTCCTCGGCGGCGGCGAAGAGCCGGCGCACCTCGTCGCGGTCCGTCACGTCGCAGGGAACCGCGAGCACCTCCGCGCCCCTCGCCTCGACGTCGCGGCGCGCCGCCTCGAGCTCTCCGCCGTCGCGCGCGCACAGGACGAGGCGCGCCCCGGCATCGGCGAGCTCGCGCGCCAGGACGAGGCCGAGACCGCGGGAGCCGCCCGTCACGACGACACAGCTGCCGCGGAGCGACACGCGCCGGCGCGACCGCAGCCAGGCGAGCCCGCCGAGCAGCGCGGCGGTCGCGAGCGTGAGCGGTGAGCGCAGCTGGAGTCCCTTGGCCATGGTCGAGCTCCTTCCGGCGGAAAGCATCGTCACCGCGCTCCTCCGCTTCCAGGGCGGCGAGCGCGCGAAATCGACCAGCCGGCGCTGGGCCGGCCTTCCCCCTCCCTCGAGGGAGGCGGTCGAGCGACCCGGCTCGACCTGCCCCACCCGCCTGCGCTAAGACGGCCGTTCACGTGACCGCTCCCGCCGAGCCGCTTCAGGGTGCCTGCGAAGCGCCAACCGCCGGCCACCGGGCGACCGCGCGCGCGGGCGAGCGGCACCTCCTGCTCGCGGCGCTCGCGGTCGCGGCGGGCCTCATCGTGCCCTTCGCGCTCGTCCACGTCGACGACGCGGACGGCGTCGTCTACACGGTCGTCGCCCGGCACCTCGCGCAGGACGGCCGCCCGTTCGACCTGCGCTTCCTGCCGGAGGTGCTCCCGCGCTTCCGCGAGCACCCGCCCTTCTTCTTCTGGGTATGGGCGGCGGCCATCCGCCTCGCGTCGGAGCGCGCGCTCCCGTGGGTGGGCGCCGCCTGCGGGCTCGCCACCGTGGCGGTCGCGTTCGCGATCGGCCGCCGGCTCGCCGGCCCGCGCGCCGCCTTCCTCGGCTCGGTCGCCCTCGCGACGGTCGACTCCTTCTTCCGGTACCAGGCGCGCGCCCGTCTCGACCCGCCGCTCACGCTCCTCTTCACGCTGTCGGTCGGTCTCCTCGTGTGCGCGCGAGGCCGCACGGCCCTGCTCGCGCTCGGGGGGCTGGCGGCGGGGCTGGGGGTCCTCGTGAAGGGCCCACCCGCACTGGGAGCGCCCGTCGCGGCCGCGCTCATGCTGGTCGCGCTCGGCCGCGGCGCGGAGCTGCGCCCCCCGCGCGCGTGGGCGGCCGTGACCCTCGCGGTGGTGGCGCTCCCCGCCGCGTTCCTCGCCTACGACCACGTCGCGCTCGGCGGGACGTGGTGGCGAGGCTACGTCGTCGATCAGGTCCTCGCGTCGCTCCTCGGCCGCCGCCACGACAGCCAGCACGGCGTCGCGCGAGGCTTCCTCGTCCTCGAGACCCTCGGTCGCCTCGGCCCGTGGGCGCTCGCCGTGTGCTGGGCGCTCTGGCGCGCCGCGCGCGCTCCAGCGGCGCCGCGCGCCCGCGCGGCATGGGCGCTCGCCGCCTGGGCCGCCCTCGTCGTGCTCGGGTACTCGCTCCCGGCGCGCGCCTTCTGGCACTACACGATGCCGGCCTACGTTCCGCTCTCGCTGCTCGCCGGCCTCGGCCTGGAGGAGGCGATCGAGCGCGCCGGCGACGCCGCCTTCCGGTGGACCCGCGCCGTGGTCGCGGCCGCGGCCGTCGCGCTCCTCGGCCTCCTCCCGTTCGGCGCGGTCACGTTCAACGTTCGCCCTTGCCCCCTCGGCCCGCTCACGCCGGGCGCCGCCGCGCTCGCGGGGCGCGGCCGCGGCGTGGCGCTCGTCACCGGGCGCGCTGCGCTCGCCGAGGCGGGCATCCTCCCGCAGCACGCCGGGCTCGACGCCGTCGTCCTGCGCGCGCCCGCGGACCTCCGCGCCCGCCCCGACGTCCGCGCCGCGCTCATCGACGTGGCGCTCGACGTGCCGGCCGGCTGGGTCGCCGTCGCGCGCAATCCGGACTGGATCCTGGCTGGCCGCGCGGAGCCGCCCACGCCGTGACGGCGCCGGCCCTCCCCCTCGGCACCGAGCCCCGCGCCGAGGCCGCGCGCCGGCGCCCGCCCGGCAGCGCCCTCGCCCTCTCCGCCTTCTTCACGGCGGCGGCGCTCCAGGCGTGGGCGGCCAAGGCCAGGAACGGCCGCGACCTCGGCGTGCTGCTCGACGCCGGCGGCCGCGCCCTGCGTGGCGAGGCGCTCTACCGGCTCTCGGACGGCCACTGGTGCTTCAAGTACTCGCCGCCCGCGGCGCTGATCTTCGCGCCCGTGTCGCTCCTGCCGCGACCGCTCGCGTCGCTCGCGCTGGCGCTCGGGTCGGCGGCGGCGCTGGTCGTGATCCTGCTCTGGGCTGCGGATCGGGTGGCCGCGCGGGACCGCCCGCTCACGCACCTCCTCGTCGTCGCGCTCTCCGTCCCGTACACCCTCCACCTCCTCGCGCTCGGCCAGAACGACGCGCTCCTCGTCGTCCTGGCCGTGGCGGGCGAGGCGGTCGCGCCGCGCCGGCCGGTCCTCTCCGGCGCGCTGCTGGCGGTCGCGTGCGTCTTCAAGCCGCCCTTCCTCCTGCTGCTCCTCCTCCCCGTCGCGTGGCGCGAGGGGCGCCGCGTCGCAGGCTTCCTGGCGGCGCTCGCGGCCGCAGCGGCGGCCACGGCGCTCCGCTACGGCGCCGGGGGCCTCTGGGGCGAGCTCCGCGCGTGGCGCGCGCTCCTCGCCGCCACGACGCCGCGGCTCCTCTGCGACGAGCAGAACCAGAGCGCGTGGGCCGTCGCCTGCACCTATCTCGCCTCGCCGGCGGACGGGGCGCGCTACCGGATGGCGGTCGCGGGCCTCTCGCTCGCCCTCGTCGCGGCCGCGGGCGGGCTCGCGCTCCTCGCGGCGCGCGGGCGCCACGGCCGGTTCGCCCTGTTCGCAGCCGCGCTCTACGTGACCGCGCCGCTCTCCCCGCTCGGCTGGCGCGCGAACCTCGTGGCCGCGATTCCCCTCCTCTACGTGCTCGTCGAGAACGCGCGCCGAGCCGCTTCGCGGAGCGTCCGGCGCCTCTCGGCGGCGACCATCGCGGGTGTCCTCGCGGTGCAGCTCGCCTCGTACGACGTGACCGGCGCCCGACTCTTCTTCCTCCTCCTGCGGCACCGTCACTATGCCCTCGCCTGCGCGGCGGCCGTGCTGGCCGCGCTCGCGGGCGCCGCCGTCGAGGCGCGCCGCGCCGCGGCGGGCACGGCCGCCGGCGCGG
>DASWDS010000293.1:0-4962 GCA_036395165.1 Anaeromyxobacteraceae bacterium
TCGTAGCGGATGGGGAGGCGCTGGTTGCCGAGGCGCGCGTTCATCCCGAGCGCCGTCGCGGCGAGCGAGAGGTGGCGCGACGGCCGCAGCGTGAGCCCCGCGTCGAGGCTGCCCAGCCGGTCGAGGTCGCGGTCCGGCGAGGCATAGAAGTTCCAGGCGAGCGCGAAGGACCCCGACTGGCCGCCCGAGAGCGCGATGCCGAGGGTGGTCTTCCGGAAGCGCGCGCCCAGCCCGTCGGCGGGGCGGATCCACTGCATCGCGAGCTCGGGGACGAGCGCGCCGAGCGGTGTCGCGAGCCAGAATCCGTCACCGCCCTGGCCGGTGCCGCTGCGACCCTCGTGGAAGTACTGGAGCGTGAAGTCGTCGAGGAAGCCGATGCCGGCCGGGTTCGCCTCGAGGGCGGTCGGCTCCTCGGCGCCGGCGACGGAGGCGTTCGGGACGGCCATGCCCGCCGGCGCGCGCTCCGCCCGGAGCTGCAGGTTGCTCGTCTGCGCGCCCGCCGCGAACGGCGAGAGGAGGAGGAGCGCGGAGGCGATCTTGACGACGCGTGACATGGAGGCCCTCTCGGGGAGGACTCCATCCTAAGCCGTCGAGCGCTCGTCCCGGGCTCCCTTCCAGGGTCGCGGCAGCTACTCCTCGTTCCCCGCGTCCTCCACCTTCCTGAGATCCGCCTCGCCGAGCGGGACGAGGTTCCCGGCCTTGTACTCGCGGAAGAGCTGGAAGATCTGCTCCTTGTGCGGCCGCACCTTGCCGATCGGGCAGGCTTCCCAGTCCTTCAGCGGCTCGTCGCAGTACCCCATGCGCTTGTCGCCGCACTTCGGCTGCAGGTAGACGCCGATCTCGGGGATGACCTTCATGATCTCGCGCCGCATGAGCGCGACCATGTGGCGGATCTCCCACTGAGCGCGCCAGCACAGGCGGAGATCCGCGATGTGGAGCAGCTCCGCGAAGTTCACCATCACCTGGAAGTTCGTGGGCGTGGCGTTCGGGAGGACGAAGCGGGCGTCCTCCGCGGGGATGCCCTTCTCGAGCGCGAGCTGGTAGACGCGCGTGATCTCCTTCATCAGGCGGTCGTACTCCTCGCGCATCCCGGGCGTCTTCCCCCAGGTCTTGGGCGTCACGTACTCGAGGCGGTCCTCCCTGTACTTCACGTACCGCTGCGACTGCTGCTCGAAGCTGATGCCGATGCGGTGCCGGACGAACTGGTGGCTGAGCGAGCGCGACACGCCCGAGATGCCGAACCAGAAAACCACCTGCTCGAGCGGCGAGGCGTGGCCGGTCTTGAGCCGCTCCTGGATGAAGTCGCGGATGGCGGCCGGCGCGATGCGGCCGTCGCCGATCTCGGACCAGACCTCGCGCGGCGTCTTCGGCGTGTAGCAGGTGCGGTACGCGCCGTAGAGCTTCGTCAGCGGATCGCGAGCATAGTCGATGAGCGTCACTTCGAGCGCCATGGCGCTGTTATGTATCCCGCTGCTCTGACGAAGTGCACGGCGGCCTGGCGAGGGCCTGCCCGGAGCCTCCGGCACATGTTAAGGAGCCCGCATGACCGATCTCACGCTCACCGCGAAGCTCGCCTCCACCTCGAAGGTCGAGATGACGCAGCTCGTGCTACCGGGGTATGCGAACTCGCTCGGAAACGCGTTCGGCGGGCGCGTCATGCAATGGACCGATCTTGCCGCCGCGATCGCGGCCATGCGGCACGCGCGCATGCCCGTCGTGACCGCCTCCATCGACCAGCTGTCGTTCCATGCGCCCATCCGCGTCGGGCAGATCGCGATCCTGCGCGCCCAGGTGAACGCCGTGTTCGGCAGCTCGATGGAGATCGAGGTCACGGTCGACGCCGAGGACCCGCGCACCGGCGACCGCAAGCTGTGCTGCGATGCCTTCCTCACCTTCGTCGCGCTCGGCCCGGACGGCAAGCCGGCGAAGGCGCCCCTCCTCCTGCCCCACAGCGAGGAAGAGGAAGCGCGTGCCCGCGCCGCCGCGACGCGCCGCGCCGAACGGCTCGCCCGGCGCGACAGGACCTGACCCCCGCTCGGGCCGCATGGGATCGGGGCGCAGCGCCCGCGGCGTGCGCGCGGGCCATCGCGGCGTCATGTTGCCCCCGCTCTTCCCCACCGCCTCGCTCGAGGAGGAACCGTGCCACGACACCTCGCAGCCCTCGCGCTCGGCCTCGCCGCCGCGACCGCGTGCAAGACCTCCGGCGCGCCCAGGGAGGGCGCCACCAGCGGCGCGCAGGCGGCGCCGGCGCCGCCCGCGAGGCCCGGCATCGACCCCGCGCTCGTCGACGCCAACGTGAAGCCCTGCGACGACTTCTACGCCTACGCGTGCGGGGGCTGGCTCGCGAAGGCGACCATCCCGCCCGACAGACCGATCTGGAGCCGGAGCTTCGTCGAGATCGACGAGCGCAACCTCGTGCTCCTGCGCGGCATCGCGGAGCAGGACGCGGCGGGCAAGCTCGACCCGGCGGACCGCTATCCGGACAAGGTGGGCGACTTCTGGGCCGCTTGCATGGACGAGGCGGGCATCGAGCAGCGTGGGACGAGTGACCTCGAGGCCGCGTGGAAGCGCATCGACGCGGTGAAGGACCCCGCCTCGCTCGCGACGGAGCTCGCCGAGCTCCACAAGGACGGCGTCTTCCCGGTCTTCCACATCACGAGCGACCAGGACGCCAAGGACGCGACGCAGGTCATCGGCGTCATCGCGCAGGGCGGGCTGTCGCTCCCCGACCGCGACTACTACCTGAAGGACGATGCCAAGACCGCGGCCATCCAGCAGGCCTACCGCGCGCACGTGGCGAAGATGCTGCAGCTCGCGGGCGAGCCGCCGGACCGCGCCGCGAAGGACGCCGAGACCGTCTACGCGCTCGAGAGGTCGCTCGCGGAGACGCACTGGACGCGCGTCGAGATGCGCGATCCGCAGCGCGTCTACAACCGTGTCGAGCTCTCCGGCCTGGAGAAGGCGGCGCCGCGCTTCCCCTGGAAGGGCTACCTCGAGGCCCTCGGGCACGGCGACGTCACGACCTTCAGCACGACGACGCCGAGGTTCCTCGCGCGCGTGAACGAGCTCCTCGACCGCACGCCGCCCGAGACCTGGCGCGCGTACTTGAAGTGGCGGCTCCTGGCCGTCATGGGCTCGCAGCGCGCGCTGCCCAAGGCGTTCGCCGACGAGCGCTTCGCCTTCTCGAGCAAGACATTCACCGGCGCCAAGGAGCTCGAGGCGCGCTGGAAGCACTGCGTCCGGATGACGGAGGGCGTGCTCGGCGAGGCGCTCGGCCAGGCGTACGTGCGCCGCTACTTCGGCGCGGACGGCAAGGACAAGACGAGGCAGCTCGTCTCCGACATCGAGGGCGCGATGGGTCGCGACCTCGACGGGCTCTCGTGGATGGACCCCGCCACGCGGCGGAGGGGGCGCGAGAAGCTGTCGCGCATCGTGAACAAGGTCGGCTACCCCGACGCGTGGCGCAACTACGACGCGATGAAGCTCGACCGCGCGTCGTTCTTCAACAGCGTCCTCGCCGCCAACGCCTTCGAGGTGAACCGCGACCTCTCCAAGATCGGCAAGCCGCTCGACCGCAACGAGTGGAACATGCCGCCACCCATGGTGAACGCCTACTACAACCCGTCGATGAACGAGATCGTCTTCCCGGCCGGGATCCTGCAGCCACCCTTCTACACGCGCACCGCCGAGGACGCCGTGAACTACGGCGCGATCGGGATGGTCGTCGGGCACGAGCTGACCCACGGCTTCGACGACGAGGGCCGCCAGTTCGACGCGAGCGGGAACCTCACCGACTGGTGGACGCCGGCCGACGGCAAGGAGTTCGAGCGCCGCGCGCAGTGCGTCGTGAAGCAGTTCGACGAGTACGTCTCGGTGGAGGACGTGAAGCTCAACGGGAAGCTCACCCTGGGCGAGAACATCGCCGACCTGGGCGGCGTCAAGCTCGCCTTCGCCGCGTACCAGGCGTCGCGGGCCGGGAAGGGCCCCGAGGCGCCCGTCGCCGGGTTCACGCCGGAGCAGGCCTTCTTCGTCGGCTACGCGCAGTCGTGGTGCACCGCCATCCGCCCGGAGTACGCGCGCCTCCGCGCCGCGACGGATCCGCACTCGCCGCCGCGGTGGCGCGTGAACGGGCCGCTCTCGAACCTCCCGGAGTTCCAGCAGGCGTTCTCGTGCGCCGCCGGCAGCAGGATGGTGCGAGCGGGCGAGAGCCGCTGCGAGGTCTGGTAGGTACGGGATGGCGGCTGGCCGGTCGGGGCGCTAGAAAGGCCTGATGGACGAGCCCGTGCCCGCACGCGATCCCGGTGCCTTCGTCGCCGAGCTGGATCGCATGCTGGAGGTGGGGCTGGCGCGCGTCGGCGAGGGCGCGAAGGCGCCGCCGGGTCCGAAGATCGGCGTGAAGGAGCTCCTGGTGCTGGCGCTCCGGAACGAGCTCGAGGCCTCCGAGGAGGCCGCCATGTGGCTCGTGAGCGAGCGCGACCCGGAGCTGAAGCTCGGCCTCGCGCGGCAGTGCGGCGACGAGGCGAAGCACTACCGCCTCATCGCCGCGCGCCTCGCCGAGATCGGCGTGGACCTCTCCACGCACGATCCGCTGGCGGGCGGCCACACCGCGATGTTCCGGTACCTCAAGACGCTCGACACGACGGCGGAGCGCCTGGCGGCTGGACCGTTCGCGCGGGAGGCGCTGGCGCAGGTCCGCAACGAGGTCTTCGCGCGCTTCTGCGAGGCGAACGGCGACGTGGCCACCGCCGCGCTCTACCGCGACGTCATCGGGCCGGACGAGGCGTTCCACCACGACTTCGGCCGGCGCATGCTGGCGCGCTGCGCGGTGCTCTCGGAGGACCAGGAGCGCGCCCGCCGGGCGGTGGCCCGCACCCTCCAGATCGCCGAGGAGCTGCAGGAGACGGCGCGGCTGAAGCAGGGGATCTCGAGCGCGCCGGGGTGTTGAGAAGCATCGGCGCGTTC
>DASWDS010000294.1:0-6622 GCA_036395165.1 Anaeromyxobacteraceae bacterium
AAGGATCTCGTCTTCGGGATGGCGTGGGCGTACGGCCTCGTCCGGCGCGACGTGGAGTGGCGCGGCAGCCGCCTGCGCGTCCTGCCCGGCACGCGGCTCGAGCGGCAGCCGGCGGGCGGGCCCGCCGAGCGGGTCCCGGTCGCGAGCGCCTGATCCCGATTCGGGTTAGTCTCCCCTCGCGCCGCTGCGCCGAGGGACCGTGTCGCCCGATCTTCCGCCCGAGAAGAAGCCGCTCGTCGTCGCCGTCGAGATGGGCTACGGCCATCTGCGCGCAGCCCGCCCGCTCGCCGACCTCATCGGCGAGCCGGTCGTGCACGTCGACCGCGCGCCGCTCGCCGGGGCCGAGGAGCAGAAGCTCTGGCGCCGCATCCGCAGCGCCTACGAGGTCACCTCGCGCCTCTCGACCATCCCCATCGTCGGCGCCCCGCTCAAGTGGGCGCTCGACAAGATGACGAGCATTCCCCGCCTCCACCCGTACCGAGACCTGTCGGCGCCGACGCACGGCGTCCTCACCCTCGAGCGCCTCATCCGGCGCAACCTCGGGCAGGGGCTCGTCGAGGAGCTGCGCCGCACCGGCCGGCCGCTGCTCACCACCTTCTACTCGCCGGCCATCCTGGCTGACCGCGCGGGCATCGAGAACGTCTACTGCGTCGTCACCGACACGGACGTGAACCGGATCTGGGCGCCCATCGAAGCGAGCCGGACGCGCATCCGCTACCTCGTGCCGACCCGCCGCGCGGCGAAGCGGCTCGTGACGTACGGCGTCCCGGCGGAGCGCATCACCTTCACCGGGTTCCCGCTGCCGCACGAGCTGGTGGGCGGACCCGCGCTGCCCATCCTCATGAAGAACCTCGCCGCGCGCATCGTGCGCCTCGATCCCGACGCCGAGTTCCGCCGCGAGTACCCGGAGGAGCTGGCGCACTTCCTCGGGCCCCTCCCGCGCGAGGAGGAGCGGCGGCCGCCCCTCGTCACCTTCGCAGTCGGCGGCGCCGGCGCGCAGGCCGGGCTCGCGCGTCAGTTCCTGCCCTCGATGCGCCGCGAGGTCGAGGAGGGGCGCCTCAGGGTCGCCCTCGTCGCCGGGGTGAAGCCGAAGGTGAAGCACGTCTTCGAGGAGGCGCTGCACGCCTCGCGCCTCGAGGACGCGCTCGGCGACGGGGTCGAGATCCTCTACCACTCGGACCTCGACGCGTACTTCTCCGCCATGAGCGCCCTCCTGGCGCGCACCGACGTGCTCTGGACGAAGCCGTCGGAGATGTGCTTCTACGCCGCGCTCGGAATCCCGCTCGTCTGCGGATCGCCGGTGGGCGTGCACGAGCGGTTCAACCGCCGCTGGGTGCGAGAGGCGGGCGCCGGGTTCAAGCAGCGCGATGCGCGCTTCGCCGCCGAGTGGCTCTCCGACTGGCTCGCCGACGGCACCCTCGCGGCGGCGGCATGGGCCGGGTTCATGCGCCTGCCGAAGTTCGGGCTCTACCGCATCCTCGAGACCGTCCGCGGCGGGGCCGGCGCCCAGCCGCTCCGCTTCGCCGCCCCGGCGCGCTGAGGGGCTCTCCGGAACGCCTGCTTGCCCGCGCCGCGCGGGGATCCGACAATGACCGGGTGCTCCGGGTCTTCAGCTGGGTCTACTGGCTGTTCGTGGTCGTGACGATGCCGATCTTCTTCGTCGGCGCGCTGCTCGTCTTCCTCGTCAGCTGGCCGTTCGACCGCCGGCGGATCGCCCTGCACCTCTACTCGTGCTGCTGGGCGTCGTTCTACATCTACGCGAACCCGCTCTGGCGCGCGCGCATCGAGGGGCGCGAGCGGCTGCCCTGGCGCGGCGCCGCCGTCCTCGTCGCGAACCACCTCTCGCTGGTGGACATCCTCGTGCTCTACGGGCTCTACCGTCCGTTCAAGTGGGTCTCGAAGGCGGAGATCTTCAAGGTGCCGGTGGTGGGCTGGAACATGGCGCTGAACGACTACGTGCGCCTCACGCGCGGCGACCGCGAGTCGATCAGGTCCATGATGGACCACTGCCGCGCACACCTCGCGCGCGGCGCGCCCGTGCTCATCTTCCCGGAGGGGACGCGCTCGCGGACGGGCGCGCTGCAGCCCTTCAAGGACGGCGCGTTCAGGCTCGCCTTCGAGGCGAAGGTGCCCGTCATCCCCATCGCCCTCCGCGGCACCTACGAGACCTTGCCCAAGCACGGCCTCGCGCTGCGCCAGCGGATGGACGCGCGCGTGCAGGTCCTCCCGCCCATCGACCCCGCCGGCTTCCAGAGCGTGGAGGCCCTGCGCGAGGCGGTGCGCGCGGCGATCGCCGGCGCCATCGGGCAGGACGGCGGCGCGGCCGCAGCGGGTTAGACGTCGAACACCTCGGCGAAGATGATCTCCTCCTTGCGGGCGCGGATGCGCTCGAGGAGCTCCGGCGCCGGGCGCTCGTCGAGCTCGATGACGCAGCAGGCGGCCGCGGCCTCCTGGAAGACGCGGTTCTCGATCTGCTCCGCGTTGATGCCCGCCTCCCGGACGGCGCCGAGCACGTTCGCGAGCACGCCGACCTTGTCGAGGTGCCGCACCACCAGCCGGCAGCGCGCCGGGGTGCGCTCGAGCACGTTCACGCAGTTCGGCACGTCGCCCGTGCGCGCGAAGGCGGCGAGGATGCGCACCGTCTCGCGCGCGATGGCGTCCTGGGCCTGGTCGGTCGAGGCGCCGATGTGGTGCGTGCCGTAGACGCCCGGCAGCTTCGCCAGCTCCGACTGGAACTCGGCCTTGCCGCCCTCCGGCTCGCCCTGGTGGACGTCGACCCCGACGCGGATCCGTCCGGCGCGCGCCGCCTCGAGCAGCGCCGCCTGATCCACCACCTCCGCCCGCGCGGTGTTGACGAGGATGGCGCCCGGGCGGAGCGCCGCGAGCACCTCACGCGAGACGAGCCCGCGCGTCTCGGGCTTGAGCGGCAGGTGGACGGAGAGCACGTCGCAGACGGCGGCCAGCGCCTTCGGGCTCTCCTCGCGCACGACCCCGAGCGCGTGCGCGCGCTCCGCGTCGAGCGAGCGCGACCAGGCGTGGACCTTCATGCCGAGCGCGAGCGCCCGCGCGGCCGCCTCGCGCCCGATCGCGCCGAGCCCGAGCACGCCGAAGACGCGGCCGAAGAGCCCGCGCGCCTCGGAGAAGGTCTTCTTGTCCCAGCGGCCCTCCCGGAGCGCCTGCACGTTGTCCGGGATGCGCCGGTCGAGGGCGAGCGCGAGGCCGATGGCGAGCTCCGCGACGGCGATCGCGTTCTGGCCCGGACAGTTCGCGACGTAGACGCCTCGCCGCGACGCCGCCGCGACGTCGATCGTGTTCGTCCCCGCGCCGGCGCGCACGACGAGCGAGAGCCCCAGGCCCTTCTCGAAGACGTCGGCGGCGACCTGCTTCCCGCGGACGACCAGGATCGAGGCGTCGCGCACGGCGTCGCCGAGCTGCTTCGCCGGGACGTCGGGCCGGTGCTCCACCTCCAGCCCGAGCGCGGCGATGTCCGCGAGGCGCTCCTTCGGGAAGGCGTCTGCGATGAGGACCTTCATGGGATCTCCAGCGGTGGGACCAAGCGGGTCCCGCGAGGATAGGGGGCCGCTTCGAGACCGGCAACGTGCCTTCCGTGGCGCGCGATCGTGCGCACCGTGCACGCATGTCCTTTCAGTCGAATCTCCCCGGCGTGACCGGGCCAGGTGGCCCCGATCCGCAGCTGGAGTGGGTCCGGCCCGGGCCCGGGGTCCTGGGGAAGCTCGCGGCGCGGCTCGGCTCCGAGGCCCGCGCCGACGAGCTCGTGGTGGCCGTGATGAAGTGCCTGCGCCCCTCGCTCGCTGCCGACACCTGGGACGCGATCGCCGACGAGCTGCCGTACGCGCTGCGGGCGACGCTGCGCGCGCCTGGTGAGCGGCCGGTGGAACGGGCCTCCACCCGCCGCGAGCTCTTCGAGCGCGTGGGCACGCTCGTCCAGCACCCGCCCGCGCGCGCCGCCTTCGAGGTCGCCGCCGTCTTCGCCACGCTCGCGGCGGCGCTCCCGCGCGCGCTCGCGGACGCCGTGGCGAGCGACCTGCCGGCGGACGTCGCCGAGCTGTGGCGCCGCGCGCGGTGAGCTGGGCGCGACCTACGCCCGGCGCTCCGCCGTCGCGGCGGCGGCGTGCGGCTCGGGATGGCGCGGCAGGCGCAGGTCGATCCGCGTCGCGCCGTCCTCGCAGCGGATCGCGATCTCGCCACCGTGGTGCCGCACGATCTCGCGCGCGATGTAGAGCCCGAGGCCGAGCCCGGAGGCCTTCTTCCCGGTCAGCTCCGGACCGCGGTGGAACGCCTCGAACGCGTGCTCGAGCGCCTCCTTCGGCATCTCGCCGTGGTTCCTCACCTGGACGAACACGGCGGCGCCGTCGCCCGAGAGCGCCACCGCCACGGGCTGGCCGGCGTCGCCGTGGTCGATCGCGTTCGCGACCACGTTCGAGAGCACCTGCTCGAGCCGATCGGGATCCCACTCGCCCACCAGCTCGCCCTCGGCGGACAGCTCCACGATCGCGTCGGGGTGAGCCGCGCGCAGCTCGTCGACCATCTTGCGCGCGAGCTCGCCCAGGTCGGCGGGGCGCCGCGAGATCGGGATCCCGCCGCCGAGGCGCGTCCGCGTGTAGCTGAGGAGGTCGTTGATGATGCGGCTCATCCGGAGCGCCGAGCTGCGCACGCGGTCCACCGTCTTCGCCTGCCAGCCCTCGAGCCCGCCCTTCTTCTGCAGGAGCGCGGCGGACATGACGATCGCGCCGAGGGGGTTTCGCAGGTCGTGCCCGACGATGGCGAGGACCTGGTCGTGGAAGCCGCCGGCCCGGGCCGCCGCCTCCCGGGCACGCGCCAGCGCCGCCCCGAGCCGCTCCGCCTCGAGCGCCCTCGCGGCGCGCTCGGCGGCGACGCGGACGAGCAGCAGCTCCTCCTCTCCGAGCGAGCCCGCCGTGCGGCTGCCGAAGAGGGCGACGCCGAGGACGTCGCCGCCGGGATCGCCGCTCACGAGCGGCACGGCGATGGCGGCGTGGGTGGCTGGCGGGAGGAGCGCGCTCGCGTCTCGATCGCCCAGCGTCACGCTCACGGCGCGGCGGGCCGAGGCAGCCTCTCCGATGGGCGCCTCGCCGGCGGCCGCCGGCTCGAGGGGCCCCGGTCCCCGGGCCAGGCCGAGCGAGGCGCGCAACGTCCAGTCCGCCCCGTCGCGCGCGAGGACGCCGCACGCGTCGATCGCCGGACAGGACTGGATGACGGCCTCCAGGAGCGCAGCGAACCCGCCGCCGGCTGGCACGTCGAGCAGGCGGGCGAGGGCCGACGCGAGCCGCGCCCGCGCCAGCGCCTCCTTCTCGGCGTCCTCCGCGAGGTGCCGCAGGAGCGTGGCGCCCCGAGCGCCGCGCCGCGCGATCTCGTCCTCCACACGCTCTACCTAGCGCGCGCCGGGCGGCCACGCAGCCCGCATCCACGCTGCGCGGGTGACGCACGGCGTCGCGTGGAGTTCTTTACCACCTCGAGGTGGGCAGCTATCGTGACACCCCCCTCCATCGGGTCCGCTTCACAGGGCGAGGAGCCTCATGAGCAGCCGCAGGCCCATCCGGAAGGTGCTGGTCGCGAACCGCGGCGAGATCGCCGTGCGCGTGATCCGGACCTGCCGCGAGATGGGCCTCGCGACGGTGGCCGTCTACTCCGACGCCGATCGCGGGTCGCTCCACGTCCGCTTCGCGGACGAGGCGGTCCGGATCGGGCCGCCGCCCTCGCGCGAGAGCTACCTCGTCGTGGAACGGATCGTCGCGGCCGCCCGGGCGACCGGCGCCGACGCGGTCCACCCCGGGTACGGCTTCCTCTCCGAGAAGGCCGAGCTCGCGCGCGCCCTCGAGGCCGCGGGCATCACCTTCATCGGGCCGCGCGCCGAGTCCATGGACGCCATGGGCGTGAAGACCACCGCCCGCAAGAACATGCAGGCGGCGGGCGTGCCCACCATCCCTGGCTCCGCAGCGCCGATCGCCCGCGAGGCGGAGGCGAGGGCCTTCGCCGGCGAGCTCGGCTACCCGGTCATGATCAAGGCGGCCGCGGGCGGCGGCGGCAAAGGCATGAAGCGGTGCGACCGGGGCGAGGACTTCCCGGCCCTCTGGCAGAGCGCGGGGCGCGAGGCCGCGAGCGCGTTCGGCGACGGCCGGCTGTACATCGAGAAGTTCCTGGAGAAGCCGCGCCACGTCGAGATCCAGGTCTTCGCGGACGACCACGGCCACTGCATCTGGCTGGGCGAGCGCGAGTGCTCGGTCCAGCGCCGCCAGCAGAAGGTGATCGAGGAGAGCCCGTCCTGCGTCCTCGACGACCGGCTGCGCGCCGAGATGGGCGAGGTGGCGGTGCGGGCGGCCCGCGCGGTCGGGTACCGGGGCGCCGGCACCGTCGAGCTCCTCGTCGACGAGAGCAAGGCCTTCTACTTCCTCGAGATGAACACGCGGCTCCAGGTGGAGCACCCCGTGACGGAGGCGATCACCGGGCTCGACCTCGTCCGCATGCAGCTCGAGGTCGCGCAGGGCGAGAGGATCCTCGGAGAGGACCAGGTGGTCCGGCGCGGCCACGCGATCGAGGCCCGCATCTACGCCGAGGACCCCGCGCGGAAGTTCCTGCCGAGCCC
>DASWDS010000295.1:0-1810 GCA_036395165.1 Anaeromyxobacteraceae bacterium
GGGCTCCCCTTCCCTGGGGTAGATCTCGACGAACGCGTCGAACGCCCGCGCCGCGTCCCACGCCGGCTCGTCCGGATGGCCGTCGAGCTGGACCGCCGCCGTCGCGCGGGCCGCGCTCGGCAGGGCGCCGCTCGCCCGCGTCCGGGATGCGGGCGCCGTGGCCACCAAGGCCGCGACGAAGACGGCGAAGCGGTGCGGTGGCACGACTCGCCTCCGGCGGGCTCACGCGGCGCCGCCGGATGGGCCGGCGCGCGCGCTCGCGGCCGCGCTCGACGCGACGGTGCTCATCCCGGGACCCCGGCGCGAACATCCTCCTGGGCGGGTCCCCATCTTCGACGCTCCGTCCGCGCGCGTATCACCACGTTGCGTGAACCTGCCGTGCCGCGAGCCGCGGCCAACGGTTGGGCCCCGACCTTCGCGCGACGCTTGGAGCCCTCGGGGCTTCCCTGCTATCCAGGGTCCACCCTCCGCTCCCACATCGGGACCCCCGACGTGGTCCGGATAGTGAACGAGCTCGACGTGGAGACCCTCATCCACCACCACGGCGGGCACAACCCGGCCCTCTCGGATGGCTCCCCGTGCGAGGATCGCGCGGCAGGCCTGCTCACCCTGAGCCCCCGGGAGCTGCGCCGTGAGGCGTCGTCAGCCCCGGCCGACGTACGGCATCTTCGTCGCGAGGATGGTCAAGAACTGCACGTTCGCGTCGAGCGGCAGGCTCGCCATGTAGAGGACGGCGCTCGCGACGTGGGCGACATCCATCACGGGCTCGGGACGCACGGAGCCGTCGGCCTGCGCCACGCCGCTCGCCATGCGTCCCGTCATGTCGGTGAGCGCATTCCCGACGTCGATCTGGCCGCAGGCGATGTCGTGGGGGCGGCCGTCGAGCGAGGTGCACTTCGTGAGCCCGGTGATGGCGTGCTTGGTCGCGGTGTAGGGCGCGGATCTCGGCCGCGGGACGTGCGCCGAGATGGAACCGTTGTTGATGATCCGTCCGCCTCGCGGGTCCTGGGCCTTCATGAGCTTCATCGCCTCCTGCGTGCACAGGAACGCGCCCGTCAGGTTCACGTCCACCACCTTGCGCCACTGCTCGAACGCGAGCTCCTCGAGCGGCACGGCCGGAGCGTGCGTCCCCGCGTTGTTGAAGAGGACGTCGAGGCGGCCGAGCTTCTGCCGGACCGCCGCGAAGAGCGCGCGCACGGACTGCGGATCCGTCACATCGGTCGGGATCGCGAGCGCCCGGTCGCCGGCTCCGGCCTCCTGCGCGGTGCGCTCCAGCGCGTCGCGGCGGCGCCCCGCCAGCGCGACGCGGTAGCCGTCCTTCAGGAAAGCCAGCGCGGTCGCCTTCCCGATGCCGCTCCCCGCGCCGGTGACGATCGCGACCCTGTCGTGCGAGCTCATGCGTGACCTCCGGAGCGCGCGCGGCGCTCACCACGGCGCCGGCCGATAGTCCTTGAAGAAGAGCCCGGCTTGGTGCCGGCCGGTGCGGAACCCGTCGAAGATCGGCGCGACGATGCGCGCCGCGCCGTCCACCACGTCGAGCGGGGGGGAGAAGGCGTGCTCCTCCACCTTCCGCGCGGCGAGGCCGGCCGGGTCCTCGTCCGTGACCCAGCCCGTGTCCACGGCGTTCAGGTGAATCCCGTCTCGCGCGTAGTCGGGCGCGCTCGTGCGCACCATCATGTTGAGCGCCGCCTTCGCCATGTTCGTGTGCGGGTGCTTGTCGGTCTTGTGCTCCCGGTAGAACTGCCCCTCCATCGCGGAGACGAGGACGACGTGCTTCGCAGGGTCGCCGCTCGTGGCGGTGCCGGGCGGC
>DASWDS010000296.1:0-8909 GCA_036395165.1 Anaeromyxobacteraceae bacterium
GGCGGCGAGCGCGCGGACCTCGGCCGCGGAGAGCGCCGGCACGAGCACCGTGGCGTCGGCCTCCGGGAGCGGGTGCAGCCGCACCGAGACGGTGGCGATGAGCGCGAGCGTCCCGAGCGACCCCACGAGGAGCCGCGGGACGTCGAACCCGGCCACGTTCTTCACCACCTTGCCGCCGCCGCGCGCGACGGTGCCGTCCGCCCGGACGAGCGTCATGCCGATGACGAGGTCGCGCGAGGCGCCGAACCGGTGCCGCCGCGCGCCATGGGCGTTCGTGGCCACGATCCCGCCCAGTGTCGCGCGCTCCGCCAGCGGCGGATCGAGCGCGAGGCGCTGCCCGTGGGGGGCGAGGTGGCGCTGGATCTCCGCGAGCGGGAGGCCCGCCTCGAAGATGGCGATCTGATCGGCGGGCGCGTGCTCGACGACGCGCCGGAGCCGCGCGGTGCGGAGCACGACGTCCAGCCCCGCGGGCGGCGCGCCGAGGTCGAGCTCGGTCCCGCCGCCGACGAACGCGACGCGCAGCCGGTCCCGGGCGCACGCGGCGAGCGCCTCGGCCGCCTCCTCCACCGTCGCGGGCTCGAGCACGAGCCGTGGCATGACACCCAGGATGGCGTCGCCGGGCCCCCCCTGGCGCGCGCCCGCTACCATCGCTCCGCCTGCCCGGAGAGCTCGAGCGGGTGTGGTACGTAGGGGCCGGGCCGCTCGCCGCAGAGCCGCGGCGTCGGGAAGACCTTGCCCGGGTTGAAGCGGCCGGCCGGGTCGAACGCCCAGCGCACGCGCGCCATCGTCTCGAGGTCGTCGGGCCCGAACATGTCCGCCATCGCCGCCGCCTTCTCGGCCCCGACGCCGTGCTCCCCGGTGATGGATCCACCGTACCGCACGCACAGGCGCAGGATCTCGCGCCCGACGCGGGCGGCCCGCTCCTCCTCGCCGGGCACGCGCGCGTCGTACAGGACGAGCGGGTGGAGGTTGCCGTCGCCGGCGTGGAAGACGTTCGCGACGCGCAGCCCCGCCTCGCGCGCCAGCGCCTCGATGTCGCGCAGGATGCGCGCGATCTCGGAGCGCGGGATGACGCCGTCCTCCACCATGTAGTTCGGGCTGATCCGGCCCACCGCGGCGAAGGCGGACTTGCGCCCCTTCCACATGAGCTGCCGCTCGGCCTCGTCGCGCGGGATGCGGATCTCGAGCGCGCCGGACGCGCGCGCGATCTCGACCGCCCGGCGCGAGACGTGCTCCACCTCGGCCCGCGGGCCGTCCGCGTCCATGAGGAGCGCGGCGCCGACATCGGGCCAGTCGAGGCCGGTGGCGGCCTTCGCCGCGACGATGGCGAGCCGGTCCATCATCTCGATCGCGGCGGGCAGGATGCCGGCCGCGATGATGCCGGAGACGGCCGCGCCCGCCTCGTCGGTGGAGGGGAACGTCGCGAAGAAGGTCCGCGTCGCCTCGGGCTTGCGCATGAGGCGGAGCGTCACCTCGGTCACGATGCCGAGCATGCCCTCGCTCCCGACGAGGACGGTGAGGAGGTCGTACCCGGGCGTGTCGGCGGCGGGCCCGCCCAGGTCGACGACCTCGCCGCCGTCGAGCACGACGCGCGCCGCGAGCACGTGGTTCACGGTGAAGCCGTACTTGAGGCAGTGCGCGCCGCCCGAGTTCTCCGAGACGTTGCCGCCGATGGTGCAGACGCCCTGGGACGAGGGATCGGGCGCGTAGTAGAAGCCGCCGCCCGCGACGGCCCGCGAGACGTCCAGGTTGATGACGCCCGGCTGCACGCGGACGGTGCCGTTCTCGAGATCGACCGCGAGCACGCGGTTCATGCGGGAGAGCCCGAGCACGACGCAGCCCGGCAGCGGGCGCGCGCCGCCGGAGAGCCCAGTGCCGGCGCCGCGCGGGACGATGGGGAGGCCAGCCGTACGGGCGAGCCGCACCACCTCGACCACCTCCTCGGTCGAGCTCGGGAGCACGACCAGGCCGGGGCGCGTGCGACCGTGGGTGAGCCCGTCGCACTCGTAGACGAGCAGGCCGGCGGCGTCCGAGATGCAGTTCCCCTCGCCCACGACCGCGGTCATGCGGCGGGCGAGCTCGTCTCGGGCGACTGCTGGCGATGCGGGCACGCCCAAGGCGTAACGACGCGCAGGGCTGGACCGCGCCGCCCCATCGGGGTACAGCGCGGGCCGCTTGAACCCGACCCGCACGTTCCGTCATGGTGGGGCGCCATGACGAGCCACCCTCGAAGCCGCCATGCACCTCACGGCATCCTCCCGCCGCACATCCTGCGCCACCTCGCCCGCCACGGTGAGGACGACGACCGGATCGTCGCGATCGACACGCTGATCGCGACCGAGCGCTTCCGGGGAGAGCGACACCTCATGGCGGACGCGCTCCGCGACGTTCCGGCTGGTCAGGAGCGCCGGACGATCTACGACGCGGCGCACGCGCAGAGGCTGCCCGGCAAGCTCGTGCGCGGCGAGAGCGACCCGCCGGTGGCCGACGCGGCGGTGAACGAGGCGTTCGACGGGCTCGGCGCCACGTACGACTTCTACGCCGAGGCGATGAAGCGCAACTCCATCGACGACCACGGCCAGCGCCTCGACGCGTCGGCGCACTACGGCCGCCGCTACGACAACGCGTTCTGGAATGGGCGGGAGATGGTCTTCGGCGACGGCGACGGCAAGCTGTTCCAGGGGTTCACGGCCTGCCTCGAGGTGATCGGGCACGAGCTCACGCACGGCGTCATCGAGACCGAGGCGGCGCTCGAGTATGGCGACCAGCCCGGCGCGCTCAACGAGTCGTTCGCCGACGTCTTCGGCGTGCAGGTGAAGCAGTGGAAGCTGCAGCAGAAGGCCTCCGACGCGAGCTGGCTCATCGGGGAGGGCCTCCTCGTGAAGGGCGTGAAGGGCGTGGCGCTGCGCTCGATGAAGGCGCCCGGAACCGCCTACGACGACCCGCGCCTCGGCAAGGACCCGCAGCCGGCGACGATGAAGGACTACGTGCACATGGCGGAGGACAACGGCGGCGTGCACGTCAACAGCGGCATCCCGAACCACGCCTTCTACCTCGCGGCGGTGAAGCTCGGCGGACATGCGTGGGAGAAGGCGGGCCGCATCTGGTATCACGCGCTCTGCAACACGCTCTCGCGGAAGAGCGACTTTTCCGGCGCGGCGCGCGCGACGATGATGTCGGCGAGCGCGCTCCTCGGCGCCCCGGCCGAGAAGATCGTGCGCGAGGCGTGGGCGGCGGTCGGCGTGTCGCCGTAGCGGAGCGCGCCGTGCGCGTCCTGCTCGAGCGCAGCGGAGGGTTCGCAGGGGTGCGCCGGGTGGCGCGGCTCGATCCCGGGCGCCTGCCCGCAGCGGACGAGGAGCGGCTCCGGGCAGCCGCCGACGCGGCCGGCTTCTTCGCTCTCCCGCCGGAGGTGCGCGCCGCGAAGGCCGCTCCCGACCGCTTCACGTACCGCCTCGAGATGGAGGACGGCGCGCGGCGCCGCGATGTCCGGTTCGACGAGGAGGCGGCGTCCGAGGAGCTGCGCGAGCTCGTGGAGCTGGTGGAGGAGCTGGCGGCGGGGGAGGGGGCGTAGCGCACGACCTCGACCACGACCACTCCCTTCACCCGCCCTCGTCCTCTTCCTCCGCGCACTCATCCTCCCCCTCCTCGAACACCACGACCTCGTAGCACGGCGTCTCGCACGTGCCCGGGCCGTAGCCGGCGGCCGCTTCGAGCGCGCCGGCGCGCACGCCGAGGAGGCGCGGCAGGTCGGCGTCCGCGACGCCCGGGGCGAAGCCGAACAGGATCCGCTGCAAGGCCCCGTGCTCCCAGTCGAGCTCGACCGCGCGCAGCAGCGGGTGGATGTTCCTCGCGAGGTCGGGCTGGATCGCCGGGCCGTCGCTCCAGGCGGGGTCGCAGGGATCGCTCGGCGGCGGGCGCCGCGGCGCGCTGCACCCGTAGCGCGCGTCGGTTCGCCCCAGCGTCCGCTCGAGCGAGCAGCCGAGCTGGTACGGGTCCATGCCGAGCCAGCGGGTGACTTCGATCCTGGCGACGGACGACGCGGGCGCCGCGGCGTCCGCGCGCGGCGCGGCCCCGGAGGGCCGGTCGCGGCAGGCCATGACGAGGGCGGCGGACGCCAGCATGGCGCGGACGCCGGTGCGCCGCCACCGCGTCAAGGCGTCCCATCCCTCGCGCCGCCGAGGAGCCGTTCCACGACGACGACGTCACGCCACCGCCCGTCGAGGCGCGCATGGCGCTCGTGCACGCCCACCTCGCGGAACCCGAGCGATCGCACGAGCCGGCGGCTCGCCGCGTTCTCCACGAAGATCTTGCTCACGAGCTTCCAGCAGCCTGCGTCCTCCGCGGCACGGACGAGGGCCTCGCCGACGGCCCGCCCCGCGCCGCGGCCGCGCGCCGCGCGATCGACGTAGATGGACACCTCGCGGACGCCCTCGTAGCAGTCGCGCGAGCTGTAGGCCGAGGTCGCCGCGAACGCGACGACGCGCCCTCCGATCTCCGCCACGATGGCGCGAGGGAGCCCCTCGAGCCACGGGAGGACGTCGGGGGCGGCGCGCGGCCGCGTCTCGAACGTCGCCGAGCGGTCCTCGATGCCCTGGTTGTAGATGCGCGCGATCGCGTCGGCGTCGGCGGGGAGGGCGGGGCGGCAGGTCACGGAGGCGGGCACGCTCGGATCTTGCCCCGGCGCCGCCCTGGGTGAACGCCCCGGCCAGGGGGTACCGCGCCGCGCCTCTCGCCCCTTTGCTTTGGGATGGCCTCACGGGCGCGCGCTCGCGGGCGACACCGCCTCTTCCTGCTCTCCCCGGCGAACGCGGGCGGGGAGCGCGCGAGCCTCCTCCTGCGCGCCGGCGCCACGTTTCCGCTCGCGCGCGCGGTGCAGTCGCCGGCGGGCGCGCCGCTGGGGGAGGTCTTCCGGTTCACGAGCGGGCTCTACTTCCGCGGCAAGGTCACCTACGCGGCGGCCTTCGCCCAGCCGCCGCCTGGCGTGCCGGGCTCGCTCGTCATCACGCCGGGCGCGGGCCTCGTCGCCCCCGAGACGCGCGTCACGGCGTCCGATCTGCGGTCGTTCGCCGCGATCCCGATCGACCCGCGCGATGCGCGTTACCGCGCGCCGCTCGAGCGCGACGTCCGCGCGCTCGCCGGCGCCGCGCCGCGCGCGGAGGTGGTGCTCCTCGGCAGCATCGCCTCGGGCAAGTACGTGGACGTGCTCCTGGCCGTGCTCGGCGATCGGCTCCTGTTCCCCGAGGCCTTCGTCGGGCGCGGCGACATGAGCCGCGGCGGTCTCATGCTGCGCTGCGTCCGCGCCGGCGAGGAGCTCGCGTACGTGCAGGTCGCGGGCGCCGTCCGCCATGGGCCGACCCCGCCGCGGCTGCCGCGCCTGCCGCGCTGAAAGTGATGGCCGTGCTCGGTTGCGCTGGTCCCGTGAACGAGCCCGCGCCCGTGCCCGCGCCCGGCTTCTTTCGGGCTCGGGCTCGGGCTCGGACTCGGGCTCGGGGCTCACTCCAACTGGGCAGCGCCCATGAGTCAGCGCGTGAGGCTGACGCGCAGCTTCACCAGCGTGTCGGCGCGGCAGCGCGTACGGGCGCGGCCGCGCTCGCCGGCGCGATCGAGCTCCACCGAGACCTCGTCGCCCGGGCGACAGTCGACGGTCGTGAGGAGCGGCGTCGTCCCCTTGTCCTCGCCGTCGACGATGGCGCGAGCGCCGGCGGGGACGCTGTCGACCTGCAGCCCGAAGCCGTGGAACGGCGCGACCCGCTCGCCGGTCGCGGCGTCCAGCCGGTCGTCGCGGGGCGCGAGGCTCTCGCTCCCGATCCAGCTCTTCTGCAGCGAGGCGAGCTCCTCGGGCGAGACGGGCGCCGCCTTCTCGGGCATCGCGCCGAGGAGCGGCGCGTCGAGGCCCGGCAAGGCGGGGATCGCGCTGCGCGCGGCGCTGGCGCGCGCGAGGACGGCGCGGAGCCCGAAGGACGAGAGCGTGAGGACCGTGACCATCGCGACGGCCGCGAGGACGATGCGCTTCACCGCGCGCGCGTGCGGGCTGCGCGGCGCGACCCAGAGCGACGGGTCGGGGAGCGCGTCCCTGTCGACGTTCCGGTGCCGTCCGCCCATCGGCCGCCCGCCGCTCGTGTCCATCCGCGCATGGTACGACGGGACTCCCCTCCGCGGTGAAACGGCTGCGGTCCCTTCGTCCGCCTCGAGCTCGGTCTCGCCGGTCGGCTCCCCCGCGACGTCGTCCCACCACGCCACGCGCCATCGCCCCTGCGCGAGGGGATCCGCGGCTACCGCAGCCTCGCGAAGCGGGCGAGCAGGCTCGGCGAGAGCATGCTGGAGGGCAGCCGCGCGGGAAGCTGCGTCCTCAAGAGCGGCCACCACGCGAGCGCGACGCAGACGGTGCCCACGCCCAGGATGCAGAAGAGCGTACGGCGGTGCTCGAGGACGGCCGCGCGCCGCTTCTGAGCGGCGCCACGCGCGAGGGCGACCGGGTCGTCGCGCCGCGACGCGACGAGCCTCAGCATGAGCGCCGCGCCGGCGACCGCGGCCCCGAGGAAATTGCCCATGACCGCCTCGGCGACGCCCTTGCCGACCCCGGCGCCCATCTCGATGAGCCCGGGCGGCGCGACGGCGAAGCGGCCGTCGCGGGCGCGGGCCGCCGCCTTCCGCGCCCGTCGCTCGAGGACCCGCACCCGCGCGTTCCGGATCGCGAGGCGCACGAGGGCGAAGACGAGGAAGTAGAGCGCGAGGCGCGCCTCGACCGGCGGCGGATGAGGCAGCGCCGCGATCCGGCCGGGGAGCGGGATCCGGGGCACGAAGGCGGCGCCGAGGCCGAACAGCACGAACCACATGTCGAACGGCCTCCGTCGTCCATGTCCGGGAAATGGGGCGAGCCTAGCGCACGGCGGGCCGCCCGGCATCGGAGGCGATGTGCGCCGAGGTGGGCGCGCGCGGCGGGACGCTCCCTCCCGGTCCTGGCCGCGGGCGCGCCGCCGAGAGAGATCCCGGTCCATGCCTCACTCGATGATCGAGCCGTTCCGAATCAAGTCGGTCGAGCCCATCCGGATGACCACGCGCGAGGAGCGCGAGCGGCTGCTGGAGGAGGCGCGGCTGAACGTGTTCCGGCTCCGGGCCGACGACGTCCTGCTCGACTTCCTGACCGACTCGGGGACGGGCGCGATGTCGTCGCGACAGTGGGCGGCCATCATGGAGGGCGACGAGAGCTACGCGGGCGCGCGCAGCTTCTACCGACTCGAGGCGGCCGTCCGCGACCTGACCGGCTACCCGCACGTCATCCCGGTGCACCAGGGGCGCGCCGCGGAGCGGATCCTGTTCTCGGTCGCGACCCGGCCGGGCGAGGTGGTGCCCTCGAACACCCACTTCGACACGACGCGCGCGAACCTGGAGCACTCGGGTGTCGAGGCGGCCGACCTCGTCGTCCCCGAGGCGTACCGCCTCCGCGAGCACCATCCCTTCAAGGGCAACATCGACCTGGCGCGGGTGGAGCAGCTGCTGGAGACGCGCGGCGATCGCGTGCCGTTCGGGATGATCACCGTGACGAACAACTCCGGCGGCGGCCAGCCCGTCGCGCTCGCGAACCTCCGCGCCTACCGCGAGCTCCTCGCGCGCCATGGCAAGCCGCTCGTGATCGACGCCTGCCGCTTCGCCGAGAACGCGATGTTCGTGAAGCTGCGCGAGCCGGGACAGGAATCGCGCAGCGTGAAGGAGATCGCGCGGGAGATGTTCTCGCTCGCCGACGGCTGCACGATGAGCGCGAAGAAGGACGGCCTCGTGAACATCGGCGGCTTCATCGCGCTCCGCGAGCCGCGCTGGGTGGAGGCGGCCCGCAACCTGCTCGTGCTCACCGAGGGGTTCCCCACCTACGGCGGGCTCGCCGGGCGCGACCTCGAGGCGCTCGCGGTCGGGCTCGAGGAGGTCGTCCACGAGGACTACCTCCGCTACCGGCTGCGCACGGCCGAGTACATGGGCGAGAAGCTCCTGCGCGGCGGCGTCGCCATCGTCGAGCCGACGGGCGGGCACGCGGTCTACCTCGACGCGCGCGACTTCCTCCCGCACCTCGCGCCCGAAGACTATCCCGCCTGGTCCCTGGTGAACGCGCTCTACCTGGAGGGCGGCATCCGCAGCGTCGAGATCGGGTCGGTCATGTTCGGCCGCCGGCTCGATGATGGCACCGAGACGTACGCGCCGATGGAGCTCGTGCGGCTCGCGTTCCCGCGGCGCGTTTACACCCAGAGCCACTTCGACTACGCGGCCGAGGTCATCGTGGAGCTGAAGGCGAAGGCGCGCGAGGTGCGGGGCGTCCGCATCGCCCGCCAGAGCAGGTGGCTGCGCCACTTCACCGCCGAGATGCGCTGGGCGACGTGAGCCGGCCCGACGCGATCCCCGCGAGGTGGCGACGACGGGTGCGGGCGCCGCCGGCGGGCGTTAGACGAGGCGCCGGAGGGAGGACCGATGGCCACGGCGGGACAGCCCGGCGGCTTGCCGGCGGAGGCGCTGCGCGAGCTCGGCGACGCGAAGCGCCGGCTCGAGAACCCCGGGCTCGCGGTCAAGCTGACCGGCGTCGTGGGCCAGCCCATCGAGGCCCTCCTGCGGCGCCTCCCCGAGCGGGCGAGCGCGATCGTGACGCGGGGCACGCAGCGAGCGCTCGACGCGGCGCTGGACGTCGCGCTCTCGACGCTCGAGCCCGGCGCCCGGCCCGCCTCGGACTGGCTCCACCGCGGGCTGGTGGTGGCGTCCGGCGCCGCCGGCGGGGCGCTCGGGCTCGCGGGGCTCGCGCTCGAGCTGCCCGTCTCGACCACGCTCATGCTGCGCGCCATCGCGGACCACGCGCGGGCGCAGGGCGAGGACCTCTCGCGGCCGGCGGCGCGCCTCGAGTGCATCTCGGTGTTCGCGATGGGCGGCCC